>NZ_JAWOQO010000258.1:0-1063 GCF_033337345.1 Vibrio sp. YT-18
ATCTCGACGCGCGCCGCTAATTTGCAGCGTTTGCCATGAATGTTGGCTTGATGCACCGTTCTGGTGCGAATGGTGATGTTGCCGTGCTCTTGATGAGCAAGAATTTGTGCCGCGTTGCTGACGATGTTCAGCATCGCTTGTTCTATTTGATCCGCATCCATCAAAATCTCAGGCAAGCTCGGGTCGTAGTCGCGTTCGATGATGATCGAGTTTTGAGATTCTAACTCGACCAATTGGCGTACTTTCTCCAGAATTTGGTGCAGATTTTCAGGTGTCTTTTTGCCCGGTTTCTGTGGGCCAAGTAGGCGGTCGACTAATGCTCTTAGTCGATCGGCTTGTTCGATAATGATGTGGGTGTATGCGGTTAACCATGGATCGGGCAACATTTTTTCCAGCAGCTGCGCCGCACCGCGTAATCCGCCAAGTGGATTTTTGATCTCATGAGCTAAACCGCGCACGAGCAGTTTGGCGGCTTGTTGCTGTGCGTGTTGGTTGAGCTCTTGAGTGAGGCGTCGTTGTTGATCTATTTTGCGCATTTCAACCAACAGCATGAGCTGTCGTTGCCAAGTGATTGGACTTACCGTGACTTCCAGCATTAGCGGACGACCATCGACGACAAACGTCACGTCACTGTCGGTAATGCTTTGGCCACTTTGCAATGGCTGAGTCAGTAAGGCCAAGTCCAACGATGCATGCTGAATCAGTTGAGAAAGCGATTGTTCGACAATGCGCTTAGCGCTTTGCGAAAACAACAGCTCAGCGGCTGGATTGGCATAGCGGATGGCCAATCCATCATCAAGAATCAGCGTTGCTGTGACCATGTTGTTGAGTATGGCACTAGGGAGACTGGTATCCACATTACGTCCTTGTTTGCGTTGAGATTGTGCAATGCACAATAATGGTGCAATAGAACGTTAAGTATGGCGAAGAAAGCTCAGAAGAAAAAGTAAAAAGCCTCATTGTGATGCGACTTTTTTACTCCGATTTTCTATTTTGCCCCTTTTACGGTCGGCTTAACACTTGCTCTATGTAAATGCACCGTTATAGGGCTAGTAGATGCAAT
>NZ_JAWOQO010000259.1:0-1062 GCF_033337345.1 Vibrio sp. YT-18
CACTTTCCCTCAAACCTTGGATATGGTGATCGAGAAACCGTTCACTGGCTACGGTTACGGTAAGTTTGAATCTGAGTACATGCTGTACACCGCGCGCCAGCATGCGCTGAATGAGAACTATCCTGCAGGCTTGCCATCGATGGATCATCCTCACAATGAAATGTTGTACTGGGGCGTAGAAGGTGGGCTTCTGCCTGTATTAGGCATAATCCTCGCAATGGGATTGGTTTTACATAGGATTTATCAAGCCAAACGTGGCACACGCCTAGCGTTGCTTGCGTTATTCATTCCTATCGTACTTCACTCTCAGTTGGAATATCCGTTTTATCACTCTCTCGTGCACTGGCTGATTTTCATCATTTTGCTGTATTGGGTCGACCAGCGTGTCTCGCGCTATCGCCAAGTTGGGTTTAGCAAAGTGACCAAAAGTCTACTGCGTGTTTTTAGCTTGGTGATTCCGGCCGTGTTTACCTTCTATATGGTGAGCGCACTACACACGAACTACATTCTGACGAAGTTCGAAACTACGCGACCAGCTAACCCTGATATTTTGAATCAGGTAAGTAACCCGGTCGTATGGAAAGACAGATTTGACTGGGACGTTTACAGTACCTTTTTGAATATTGGTCTGTACAAGCAAGATCCAAGTTTGATTCAACCTTATGTTGATTGGTCATTGCAGATCATTAAAGATAAGCCACGCCCTGCGTTCTACAATAACTTGATCTTGGCTTATCAAGGACTGGATGACAGCAGTAAAGCGGAACAAATTCGTGCAGAGGCTCAATTCCTATTTCCGAACATCGACTTTAGCCAAGTAAATTATCAACCACCCTCACAAGCCCAATCGACAACGCCTAGCGTGTCTGATGCGGAATAGACAAACAAAAAAGCGAAGGACTTCCTTCGCTTTTTTGCTTTCAGCCCAATGATTTTAGGCCCTGTTGGTTATGAGTAATAGAGTTCCAAGCTCTTGAGACGCTCTAATGCGCAACTCTCACTCAGTTAAAGACTCTTCCAGAGCCTTCAAGCACAGCGCGACATTTTCCGCGCGAGCACCGT
>NZ_JAWOQO010000260.1:0-1061 GCF_033337345.1 Vibrio sp. YT-18
GTCGCAACTGATTAATACCGCGCATGCGCTGAACATCCCTGCGTTTGAAGGTTATGGCTTGTCTGAATGTGGATCCGTCGTTTGTTTGAATACACCAGCCACATTTAAAGCAGGAACGTGTGGCAAACCACTTCCGCACATTCAGATTCGTATCGCGGAAGATGGTGAACTGCTCGTCAAAGGCAACGTTGCTCTTGGCTATTTGAATGAGCCGTTTACTCAAGAATGGTTAGCGACTGGCGACTTAGCCCAAATTGACGCGCAAGGTTTTGTCACTCTCTCAGGACGCAAGAAGAACCTTATCGTCACCGCATACGGCAGAAATGTCTCACCGGAGTGGATTGAATCAGAAGCGTTGGCGTTTTTGCCGATGACGCCACTGATCGTTACAGGTGATAGCCAACAAACATTATGTGCTGTCATTGCCAATAGCGAAGACGTCGAAGCAAAGGTTCATGCATTAAACCGAACCCTACCCGATTACGCTCAAATCCGAACCTTATTGCTGCTGGACAACCCACGAGCCATCTCTGGTTGGTACACGGATAACGGCAAGCTCAAACGAAATCAAATCGAACATGATGTGGCTCAGTTATTAGCGTGCACAACGCCTGAATTAACGCTGCAAGCGCAAAAGATCCAACGCATCGATTTGCCCTTTCAGCAACACATTACGTCTTTCCAAACTGCATCTTAGTTAACGGCTTCTTAAGGAGAAGGTTATGACTTTATTTTTCGAACAACTCAAACAAAGCACTGCCGCTGCTCAACAAGCAATGTTAACTGCGCCAGTCATCGCAGACGTTCAACAAGGCAACATTTCCAAAGATATGTATATCGCCTTTCTAACCCAAGCTTACCATCACGTTAAGCACACCGTTCCCTTGCTGATGGCGTGTGGAGGCCGACTATCTGGGGAATACGAATGGGTACGAGACGCCATTGCCGAATACATCGAGGAAGAGAAAGGCCATCAAGAATGGATTTTAAATGACATTAAAGCATGTGGCGGTGATGCCGAAGCAGTGCGCAACAACAAAGATGTAGGTCAAGTCGGTGCG
>NZ_JAWOQO010000261.1:0-1059 GCF_033337345.1 Vibrio sp. YT-18
AGAATCCAACATGTTTGATGACTGACATTACGCCTCCTCCTTGTTAATGCTTGCTAGTGTTGGCGCATTAGGTTGCACAGTTTGTTGTAAGCGCTCTAACGTGCGATGACCCGCAATGCCATCCACACCGATGCCCTGCCAACGTTGGAACAGTTCCACTCGCTCTTTTAACGCACCGTCAAAAATAGACGTTTCCAGTGGTGATTCACTCACCGCTTTGGCAAGCAATTGGTCAAGCACTTCTATCGCCGGCCCTTCCATATCTAAACGCAACGTCTCTTTAAGCGGCGCTTGCCACAATTCAATGATGTTGCCCTGCCACATAGGTTTCAGCCACGAAACAGGCAAACGTAGACGCTGTTTGCCATTGAGCACTTCTACTTGGTCGTTGCCAACCGCATACAAAATCACGTAACCAACATCGCCTTGATAATTCAGCTCTAAAATAACCGGTCGATTTTGCTGCATCAGCAAGGGCCACGTTGCCATTTTTCTTTCACAACGCATGGTGGATTGAGGCTCAGACAAGCAAAGATTATCGCGCACTGATGCTCGATATCCCCAAAGGCGGTAAAGATCATTCACGGCAAGATTGGATTGTTTCTGCGCCAACAGCATATCGCGCTGTGCATCAGTTAGCTGCTCACTTGCCATAAGAGGAGCAGGAGTAGACGAAGACGCAGCAACGGGGACTTCCGACATCGCAGTCTTAGGCTTCACTGGCATGTAATTTATTGCAGCCCAGCCAACACCAACCGCTGCCATTACACCAATAGCAGCCGATCCCCACGCTGGCCATGTAAATGACTGACGAGGTTTATCTTGCTGGTAAATGTCTGCCTGAAACTGCATGACTTCTTCGCAGGCTTGTTGCACCGTCTGTTTATCGACAACGACACTGCCCTGGTGATAACTCATATTCAATGCTTTATCACAAATCAGGTTGATGAGACGCGGAATGCCATGGCTATACTTCGCAATCAACTTACTGGAACTACGATGAAACAGTTGCTGATCGCCACCAGCCGTGTGCAAACGAGATCGGAAGAGCGTCGTGTA
>NZ_JAWOQO010000262.1:0-1059 GCF_033337345.1 Vibrio sp. YT-18
ACCGATGAATTTCAGATATTAGCGAGAGATGCGCACCCTTTATCAGATCAAGCGATCGATTGTAATGACTTAAGTCTATACCCAATTGTCACTGCCATCGTCCCAGATTGGAATGAGAACAGAACGCTTATTGAGTGCTGGGCAGAGCGTGAAAACATTGAAACCGAAACCGCTTTTAGGTCCAGTTCCATTTTGTCTCTATTAGAAGTGATTTCGGAGACAGATGCTCTATTCCCCACATCTGCGTTTCTTTCAAGAAAGCATCTTTCCGGACTCAAAAGTTTGTCACTCTCTCCACAACTAAAAGCCTCCTTCAAAGGCGAGTCTCAAGATATTTACCTATACATGCACTATCGCCATCGCAATAGTCCTATTTATAAATGGCTGATTCCAATAATTGAAAGCACACTTTCATCCATTAACGATAATTAGTTGTTTTTTAAAGCCTTTCGATTCTCCTCAGTGGTAACGTTTCATTTATCGGTGAGATATTAATATTTGATATATTCTGTATAACATCAACGAAGTTAATTGATCTTTGTTTTAGAGGTATATTGATTAAGCAATCAATATTAAAATAACAACAGACCATAACTTTAATGACTAATAAAAAACTGGATTTAAACTTAATCCAAACATTTTTAATTGCTGCAGAATATCAATCATACACCAAAGCGGCTGAGCACCTTGGCGTGACGCAACCAGCAGTAAGTGCTTCCATTAGGCGCTTGGAAGCACTAATTGAATACCAACTCTTCACCAAGGTAGGACGTTCAATTTCCCTGACGTCTAGAGGGCAGAACTTGCTCCCCAAACTAAGGCAAGCACTGTGTATGGTAGAGAATGCATTGTCCATTTCGCCTCAATTTAAGGTTTACTGCTCAGAGGTATTTTCGGGTAGTTTATCGTCGATTAACAACGTTTCTGTTCACGAAGCTGCCGCGACAAAAAACTTGTTACTGGAACTGCTTCATCAGCAGAAAATTGCGTTAATCATTGATTCAATCAAGTCTGATGATTCTACACTGGTCAATGAGGTGATTCACGAAGAGCCAAATG
>NZ_JAWOQO010000263.1:0-1057 GCF_033337345.1 Vibrio sp. YT-18
AGAAGGACAAACCAGCGATATCTCGACCTCGTGGTACGCCGCAGCCAGCTACAACCTAAACAAGTTCACCCCTTACGTGGTTTATGGCCAGCAGTTTGACGACAACGAAAAGAAGACCGGTGACAGCGTCCTGACAGGGTTAAGGTTTGACGTGGATTACAACGTGTCAGTGAATGCCGAATGGCAACACTTTAAAGCTTTCAACAACGACTCCGGCGCGTTTTCTCTCCCACCAGTCGATACCAATGCCAACCTCTACACGGTGATGTTGAATTTCGTCTTTTAGCTACTCAATACGAACAAAGGCAGATTAGATGGTCCAATCTGCCTTTTCTTGTTTCTATCTATCGCTTCATGTGCCCAGCGTTAAGCCTCTTCTTGGTCGCTATAGACATTGCCCTCGACTTTACGCTCCTTGAAGTAAAACTCTCGGTCATGCTCGCCGATTTCACGTAGCACACGACAAGGGTTCCCCACCGCAACGACATTACTTGGAATATCTTTGGTCACAACGCTCCCTGCACCAATAACCGAGTTTTCACCAATCGTCACACCCGGTAACACCACTGAGTTTGCGCCAATCCAAACATTGTCTTCGATATGAACAGGAATATTGAACTGAGCAACTTCCCGACGTAAATCTGGCTCTATAGGATGTCCTGCTGTCGCAATCGTCACATTCGGGCCAATCATCACGGAATTGCCGATATAAATATAGGTGTCATCGACAAGTGTAAGATTGAAGTTGGCGTACACATTATCACCCAGATAAGTGTGACGCCCCCAGTTTGCTCGAAGCGGCGGCTCTAAATAACAGTTATCGCCCACAGCCCCAAGTAAACGCTGAAGAATTTCACCACGTTTTTCGCCCTCTGAAGGTCGCGTTTGGTTGTAGTCATAGAGAATCTCTAGGCATTGCGTTTGCTGTTTTGCGAGTTCTTCGTCAGTACAAAAGTAAATCTTCTGACTATGCAGCATTGATTGTCGGTCCATGTATCCATCTCATTTAGCGTTCTATTACCTTCGGTCTTACAATAACCAATCACAGTGACAGACC
>NZ_JAWOQO010000264.1:0-1053 GCF_033337345.1 Vibrio sp. YT-18
CGTGTACAACCTTCTAATAGGCGACACATATCGATGAGTTCTTTAACTTGCTCATCGGCCTCATATAGCTCAGGCAGAGCAGGCTCGGCTTTAAACGCTTTTTCTAGCGTCATACCCGGATCTGGCGGAACCAGTTTCGAAATACGGTCAACGAAACCAAATGGGTGACCAAGAACACGACCAACGTCACGGATTACCGCTTTCGCCGCCATCGTACCGAATGTGATGATCTGAGATACGGCATCGCGACCGTACATTTCGGCAACGTGATCAATCACTTGGTCACGCTTATCCATACAAAAGTCGACGTCGAAATCGGGCATGGATACACGTTCTGGGTTCAAGAAGCGTTCGAAGAGCAAGTCATATTCAAGCGGATCAAGATCGGTGATTTTCAGCGCGTAGGCCACCAAAGAACCGGCACCCGAACCACGACCAGGACCGACTGGAATCGCGTTGTCTTTCGACCACTGGATGAACTCCATTACGATCAAGAAGTAGCCTGGGAACCCCATTTGGTTGATTACGTCGAGTTCGATTTGTAAACGCTCGTCGTATTCTGGACGGCGCTTTTTGCGCTCTTCTTCATCAGGGAATAGGAACTCTAGACGCTCTTCCAAACCTTCTCGCGACTTCATGACCAAGAATTCAGTTTCTTCCATCCCTTCTGTTGGGAAGGCTGGCAAGAAGTATTCACCCAAACGAACGGTCACGTTACAACGCTTGGCGATCTCGACACTGTTTTCTAGCGCTTCTGGAATATCAGCAAACAGCTCACACATTTCCTCTTCAGTGCGAAGGTACTGCTGCGGGCTGTAATTTTTTGGTCGGCGTGGATCTTCTAATGTGTAACCATCATGAATCGCAACACGAATCTCGTGCGCATCAAAAAGTTCTGCACTTAGGAAAACCACTTCGTTTGTCGCGACCACGGGCAAGTCATGTTGCTCAGCGAGATCGCTGGCAAACTGCCAGTACGTCTCTTCATCCGGAAGGCCTGTCCGAATCAATTCTAGATAGAAACGGTCCTGGAAATGCTGTTTGTAACACTCT
>NZ_JAWOQO010000265.1:0-1052 GCF_033337345.1 Vibrio sp. YT-18
TATTTGAGACATTAATCACACTATATTTCAAATCTCAGTAATAGACTCCGAGCCTTTCAAACCCCCATTATCAGTGAGTCTATGAAACTTTCTAATTTAAGTATCAAGTATAAAATCAGTGCGCTGATTTTGATCATTTCGTTATCTGTTATCGCTCTCTCCGTTTTCTTTACATCTGAAATCAAGATGATAGAAGGAAAGCTTACCGTATTTTCTGAAACCACCGTACCTAGCGTATTGCTCGTAAAAAATACCGAAATTGAACTCGGAATTTTGAGAAAGGATGAATTCTCTTTATTAACCAATGTGAATCACCCTCAATTCATGGAATGGGTAGCCGGATTAGAAAAATCTGAACAGAAAATTGATAAATATCTAGACCAATATGAGAAAGGACTATGGGATCAACGCGACCGAGACGCTTTCAATAAAGTAAAAAGTGCCTGGGTTAAATACAGTGCGTTTAACAATGAATACGCGAAGTTGCTATTGAATAATAAAATCGATGAAGCAAATGAAACATTGTTAAACGGATTTTCTACATTCACACAATTATCCGATGCGATTCGTGATTTAGTGGAACTAAACCAAACCTACGTACAAGAAGATATTGCCAGCGCTCATGAAGCAGTGCGCAGCGCAATCACCTACAGCATTATTGCTATCGTCGCGCTATTGGCATTGAGTTTTACGCTAGGCCTATTCCTAACCAAACAGATCTGCACACCACTAAATTACGTGGTAAACATGGCGTCGAAAATCGCGTCAGGCGACCTAACTTACCAGCTTCCACGTAACAAAATTGGTCATGATGAGCTTGGCACCTTGGCAGATGCCTGCGTTGATATGCAAGCGAAGTTGCTTACTTTGGTCGACAGTATCTCGTCAACCACAGCTCAAGTAGGCACCGCCATTGAAGAAGTGAGCGCGATTTCCGAACAGACTTCAACAGGCATGGATGAACAACAAGTTCAGCTAAACCTTATCGCAACAGCAATGAACGAAATGCAAGCGACAGTAAATGAAGTCGCCAGCAACACCGAAGCAGCGTC
>NZ_JAWOQO010000266.1:0-1052 GCF_033337345.1 Vibrio sp. YT-18
GTGTTTAGGCCATTGACACAGTTGACGATGCTGTCAGCGAGAATGCGCAGTTCGCTCTCATCCATGTGCGGGAAAAGCAGACCGAATTCATCACTAGAAAGACGAGCAATGGTGGCTCCCGGAACATCAATGGTGTTTTTCAGACGTTGAGACAACTCTTTCACGTGGGCATCAGCGCGTTGGTAGTCTTTTGTCTCGTAAATGTCGCCAATGTATTCTGCATGGAGTAGCGCGATACCCCCTTGCGTTTGTTCTGCCAACCATTGGTCAACTTGGTTGATGTAGAACGAGCGGTTACCTAGTTTGGAGATAGGATCTAGGTATGCTTGAGCACGTAGACGTTGTGCTTCTTTGGCCTGTTCTTTAAATGACAACTCAATCTGTGCCGACATCATGTTGATGCCATCCACGACCGCGATCAGGTCTTTGGTTTTAGGGCGAGTGAGTGGCTCACCAAACTGGTTGCTTGCGATGTCGTGCATTATCTTCACGATAGCAGCCAGTGGCTTTAGAGAACGACGCAGAATGTAAGAAATCGCAATCAATCCCGCTAGGAAGATGACGCTAAACGCAGATAGCAAACGGATAAAACCTTGCCATAGCTGTTCATACGCCGCGCCTGGGTGGCTGATGATTTCGACTTCGGCCAGTTGCATCCAACCACTGGTGACCACGCGTTTATCGTGAATCGCTTTGAACAGATTCATGTCGATAAACCATTGCGGAACGGTGCTTGGTTTTACTGGGTAAGAGCGTACGATCTGGTAATCAGAATCTAACGCGGTGAGACGCACCACTGAGTAGGTACTGCCGTCAAATAATGCATTGATTACCGATTCAACGGCAACCTTGTCTTTATCTTTTAGGTAAGGTGCTAACGCCAAACCCACGGTGTTGATGGTGTTGTTGACCTCTGAACGTTGCTGTTGTTCCAAGCTCGTTCGAGTAGTATTGAATTCGATTACGAATACTGATGCCAACAAGAGTATAAAGACCGTAACCATTCCCACTACAAGCTTCTTATATAGGGTCATGTTTCTCACTCGTCATAG
>NZ_JAWOQO010000267.1:0-1052 GCF_033337345.1 Vibrio sp. YT-18
GGTGAAAGACGTGACCAAAAAGCTCAATAAAGATTAAGGCTTAAGCGATTAAGTTTAAGCGTGGAAGATAAATTGCGGAAACAGAAAAGAGCGCCCATCGACGCTCTTTAAATATTTACTGAGTCTAGACCATTAAGCGGCTTCAGCTTGACCAATCCAATGGTAATGGTGGTTGGCTTTTTTACCCACCAGCCCAAGCTCTGCAAGCTCTTCGAAGACTTTGTCTACCTCTTCCGCAGAAAGTCTAAATTGCTTCGCTACCGCTTTTTTCGTACACGTGATTTGATGAGTTTTAAGGGCATCGCTCACCTGTTCTAGCAGTGTTTTTGGCTCTTCCGGTTCTTCAACTTTTTGCTCAATGGCGGGTTCATCTTCATCCTTAATGTGTGGAAGATAACCCGCTGGCTCTGGGTCAATATCGCGAATTGATGCCACGGTCATGCCTACGTAGCGACGGTAATAGTGACGGAAACGTTGCTCTTCACCAATCAAACCAACAAAAAACGCCGCAAAGAAATCGAGCAGGATGGATAAGAACACCACCAGCCATAACTGAGCTTGTTGCGATGTCGTACCGAACGCATTTGCAAGGCTATCGATCAGACCGATGACCGAGCCTTGTGTCACCGGAGGCAAGCTGTCTCGCTCCATCGCCAATCTCTGCTGCTCTTCGCGCAGGGTTTTGTTTTGCTCTTGAATTCGCGTCACCCCCGTTGCGATGCGCTCCATCTCGATGTACTTCTGCGCCGCGATGTTGTTCAGCTCGATCTGTTTATCGATAGACGCAATCTGGCGGTTAAACGCTTCGATTTTTGCTTGCTCGACAGAAATATGGCTTTGTGCGCTGTTAGTCGCGCTGTTGATGCCGCCGATACTGCCGCCAATAGAGATAGCGGCAAGCACAGAGTAAAACACCAAGGCCGTAATTGCCCCACCGTAATTTCTGTGGGCGCGACGCTCGCCGTATTCATACCACGCATAAAATTTGCCAGCTTCAAAGATGATGGCCAAACCACCAAACAGCGCCTGCATCATTGGGTTGTCGTCAATTG
>NZ_JAWOQO010000026.1:0-53437 GCF_033337345.1 Vibrio sp. YT-18
GAATGGGTTCATGTGCAGCTCCATCAGCAAAAGGGGATGATAAGTTTATCACCACCGACTATTTGCAACAGTGCCGTATGGTCTATCTGCACCTGCTCCAGCGGCGCGGTCACGGCAGGAGGCTCGCCGCCCACACCTTGTAGGTCACGAGCGGCATCCTGGCCTTCCCGCCGGCGGATGACCTTGCGCGGGTCAAGGCTAGCGATCCGTAAGGCCACGGTATTGCGCGCCGGCACTCGCAGTTTTTGAGCCTTGCACACCTGAGTGACTTCGCGGTGAAAGGCCGCTAGGCTGCGCTTCTGCTTGGTCAGGAACCGCTTTTGCAGTAGCTCGTGGATGACGCGCTCGACCGGTTCCGGCAAGCGCCCCTTACCTTTACCTCCACCGGACTGGCCGGGCACCAGATCCGTCACGAGGCCGCTGCCTTGCCGGGCACGCCGGATCAGAACGTATACCTGGCGCCGAGACAAGCCCAGCGCCTGAGCCGCCATATCGGCCGCTTCGTGCCCGACCGTCTCCGACTGCGCCAACGGACTGATGATCTCCGCACGACGGCGCGCACGCTCCCAAGCCTCATCAGGCAGAGTGGCCACGCCTTGTTCTGGAATCCGTGGGGTGTCCGTCGCCATGCTCACCTCGCTTTGGTGCACACGAGTATTGAGCATAGTCGAGATTGGTGCAGATCACTTCTGATATTGAACTGTCAGGAGCTGGCTGCACAACAGCCATTACGCCCAATCAACTGGTGCAGTCGTCTTCTGAAAATGACATCGTTTGCACATGGCATCTGACATCAAGTTAGGGTATGCCTCAGTCTGACAGTGATGAGTCGCAGGCGTTCGGATCGGCATCGGTTTCGCTCCCGGTCTTGGCGCGCGCCTGGAAGCGCTGATAGCACTCCAGCCCGCAGAAGTGCTCGACGTATTCCGCGCCTTCCGGGGTGAAGGCGGCATCGAGCGGGATTTCCTTGCAGCACACGCAGCAACTGGTGGCAGTCGGATCATTTGCATTCATGGTGGCACCCCTCCATTGACTGACGAAGACGGCGAATGCCGCCGCCGGCATCGGCTTGGCGAACAGGAAGCCTTGTCCTGTGTCGCAGTCCGCTTGTCGCAACAAATCAAGACTCGCCGATGTTTCCACGCCTTCGGCCACTACTTCCATGCCAAGCCCATGCGCAAGCTGAATCACGGTGCGCACGATGGTCTGGTCGCGGTGGTCGTTGGCGAGTCCGGCGACAAACGATTGGTCGATCTTGAGCGTGCTGATGGGGCAGCATTTCAGGTGTTGCAGGCAGGAATAGCCGGTGCCGAAGTCGTCGGCGGCGAAGCGCACACCGATCTGTCGCAAAGCTTCCAGGGCGGGGAAGATCGCCGGATCACCGAACGCAACCGATTCGGTCAGCTCAATTTCAAGATACGCGGCGGGCAACCCGGCATCGGCCAGCACGCCCTTTACCCACTTGTCGAAATCTGGCCCCACTTGGCTCGCCGAAACATTGACGGCCAGCCGGAACGGTTGCCATGCCAGCACCCGCCAGTCGCGCATTTGACGGCAGGCTGCGCCCAGCACCCATGCGCCGATTTCCGGCATCAGGCCGGACGATTCGATCACGGGCAGGAACTGGCCCGGCGGCAACAGTCCGAGCGTCGGATGACGCCAGCGCAACAGGGCTTCCGCGCCGACAATCTGCTCACTGCGCAAATCGACAATCGGCTGGTAGTGCAGCTCAAGCTGCCCGCGCTCGACCGCCTGCGCCAGTTGCGCCACTGTCCATTCAATTGGCTGGGAAGCGCTCATGATCGACCTCTGAAGGCCCGCAGCAGCCGCGTCACAGACAGGACAAACAAGCCGGTCAGCGTGAGG
This sequence comes from Vibrio sp. YT-18, assembly GCF_033337345.1. NCBI lineage: Bacteria > Pseudomonadati > Pseudomonadota > Gammaproteobacteria > Vibrionales > Vibrionaceae > Vibrio > Vibrio sp. YT-18. Next base: position 1,867 of record NZ_JAWOQO010000026.1, read on the forward strand.
GCTGCAATACCCCAGTGCTCGCCGATGAACGCGCCGGCCGTCGTGCCGGCCAGCACAATGGCGAGAATCGGCAAATGACAGGGACAGGTGAGCACCGCCAGCGCACCCCACAGGTAGCCGGTGAACGGCTTGTGTGTCTCGGCCGGCATGCGCTCGGGGCTGTTCATGGCAAACTCTCCGCATGCTGTGCCGGCGCGGTCGGCATGGCGGCCAACTGCACTTCCAGATTGGCCAACGCTTCGCGCCGGCGTTCGACGAACTGACGCAGCACAGCAAGCTGCGCGGCAGTTTCATCGCAGTTCGCCGCATCCAGCGCCCGGCACAGCCGCGCCAATGCGCCGAGGCCGATGCCCGCCTCGAAGGCGGCCCGCACGAAGCACAGTCGCTGCAAGGCGGCGTCATCGAACAGGCCGTAGCCACCCGTGGTGCAGGCGACTGGCCGCAGCAATCCGCGCAGCAGGTAGTCGCGCACGATATGCACGCTCACCCCGGCATCAAGGGCCAGCCGGGACACCGTGTAGGCGTTCATCGAACACCTCCTTTTGGTCGGTTCACGGCAATGCATATACCGTTTCGCCGAGTTCAATCCGCGCGCTGCGAATCCGATGCCGGTGCCGTAGAACATTGGGTCGATATCCGATCACGGTGTCCTAGATGACATGGTCTGCAACAGATGTCGATTAAACTCCTGGCCCAAGCCGAAAGCCTCGTGGACACTGACGATCGCCAATCCTTCCAATCCTTGATGCTTGGAGGCCCAGTCTTCCGCCGTCGGGACAGATGCAAAGAAATGTACATGGCAACAGAAGGACTGACGAACGTCGGCTGCTTCCTGCGGCAATACCAAGGACACCGCCATGCCGGCAGGTTCGACAGCCTGTATCTCGCTGGGTGAAACCGTGAGTGAAACGGGTGCTCCGGTTGCAGCGCAATGCGATGAGACGCGAGCTGTACGGCCGATCAGCGCCGGAAATATCAAGGTGTCCAGCGCGCACCAGGCATACAGACGGCGGTCGTCAATTTCAAAGACATACGAAGTCTCGCGCAAGGTGAGGCCGTAGCCGATGATGTTCCCATCTTTGTCATATTCGGTACTGGTGGCCTGTTCGAGTACGGCGGCCACTCGCTCAGCGGGCCAGTCGAGAATCCCGGCAAGTGTCGTTCGTGAAACCGGACGCCCCTTGGCGAGTTCCCGCAGTAGCGGGACCAAGAGATCCGCAGTACCATTGGTACGATTGACCGAAGTGAGACGTTCTAAAATATATGGGGCGAGCTTCATGGTTCCATCTCCTTTCATCCTGCGCAGCAGGACAATTGTTTGACATCCTTGGTGAAGGTCTGCGCCGCGAGCTTCAGCCCCTCGACCATCGTCAGGTAGGGGAACAACTGGTCGGCCAGTTCCTGCACCGTCATGCGGTTGCGAATGGCGAGAACAGCCGTCTGGATCAATTCGCCGGCTTCCGGGGCGACGACCTGCACGCCGATGAGCCGTCCGCTACCTTCCTCGATGACCAGCTTGATAAAGCCGCGTGTGTCGAAGTTGGCAAGCGCACGCGGCACGTTGTCGAGCGTGAGCGTGCGACTGTCGGTTTCGATCCCGTCGTGATGCGCTTCCGCTTCGCTGTAGCCCACGGTTGCTACTTGCGGATCGGTGAACACCACGGCCGGCATCGCGGTTAGATTGATGGCAGCATCCCCTCCGGTCATGTTGATCGCGGCACGGGTGCCGGCCGCTGCCGCTACATAGACGAATTGTGGCTGGTCCGTGCAGTCGCCGGCCGCGTAAATGTGTGGCGTGCTGGTGCGCATGCCCTTGTCGATGACGATGGCACCCTGCGCATTGACGGTGACTCCCGCCGCGTCGAGTGCCAGGCTGCGCGTGTTCGGTGTCCGTCCGGTAGCGACCAGCAGCTTGTCGGCACGTACTTCACCGTGTCCCGTGGTCAGCACGAATTCGCCGTTCACATGCGCGACCTGGCTGGCTTGCGTGTGTTCCAGTACCTTGATCCCTTCGGCACGGAAGGCCGCTGTGACGGCCTCGCCGATGGACGGGTCGTCGCGGAAGAACAGCGTGTTGCGAGCTAGGATCGTGACCTGGCTGCCCAGCCGGGCGAAGGCTTGCGCCAGTTCCAGCGCGACCACCGACGAGCCGATCACGGCTAGGCGTTCGGGAATGGTGTCGCTGACCAAGGCCTCGGTCGAAGTCCAGTAGGGTGACTCTTTCAGGCCCGGAATCGGCGGCATGGCCGGACTGGCACCCGTGGCGACCAGGCAGCGGTCGAACATCACGACGCGCTCACCACCCTCGTTCAAACTAACGATAAGGCTCTGGTCGTCCTTGAAACGCGCTTCACCGTGCAGAACGGTGATGGCTGAATTGCCGTCCAGGATGCCTTCGTACTTGGCATGACGGAGTTCTTCGACACGGGCCTGCTGCTGGGCCAGCAGCCGCTCGCGCAAGATCGTCGGCGGTGTGGGTGGCATGCCGCCGTCGAATGGGCTTTCCCGGCGCAGATGGGCGATGTGGGCGGCGCGGATCATGATCTTGGACGGCACACAACCGACGTTGACGCAGGTGCCGCCGATGGTGCCGCGCTCAATCAGCGTGACCTGCGCGCCTTGCTCGACGGCCTTCAGTGCTGCCGCCATCGCGGCTCCACCGCTGCCGATCACGGCGACTTGCAACGGGCGCTCGCCGCCGCTGCCCTTGTCGGCGGCACCCATCCAGCCGCGCACCTTGTCGAACAGCCCAGTGCGGTTGTCGGTCGGCGGGGCATCGGCGAGCATCGCTTTGTAGCCCAGGCCAGCCACGGCGGCGGTCAGTGCGTCCGGCGCTGTGCCTGGATCAAGGGCGAGCTGGGCCGCGCCCTTGGCATAGGACACTATGGCAGATTGGACGCCGGGTACTTTTTCCAGCGCTTCCTTGACGTGCGCCGCGCACGAGTCGCAGGTCATGCCGGTGATTTTTAGATGGGTCATGCGACAGATCCTTTTTCGTTTGTGGTAGCAGACAAGGGCGTCAGATGTGCTGCGCTGCCGTTTTCAGTGCCTCACTTCTTGACGCTGGACGGATAGCCCGCGTCTTCGGTGGCCTTGGTCAGCTTCTGCACGCTGGTCTTGGCATCATCGAAGGTGACAACCGCTTCGCGTGTCTCGAAGGTCACGTTAACTTTGCTGACGCCTTCGACCTTGGAAATCGCCTTCTTAACGGTGATCGGACAAGCGGAGCAGGTCATGCCCGGTACGGACAGCGTGACGGTCTGGGTGGCGGCCCACACGGGGGCAACAACGGCAGCGATGGCGAGAGAGGCAAACAGTTTTTTCATGATGAACTCCTGTGATTAATAGAAAAATGGCATGACGTAGGGAAATCCGAGCGCGACCAGAACCAGCGCGGCCACGACCCAGAAAATGAGCTTGTAAGTAGCGCGCACTTGGGGAATCGCACACACATCCCCTGGTTTGCAGGCTTGCGCCGGTCGGTAGATGCGCCGCCAGGCGAAAAACAGCGCCACCAACGCCGCGCCGATGAAGATCGGGCGATAAGGTTCCAACACCGTCAAGTTGCCGATCCAAGCGCCGCTGAACCCCAGGGCGATCAGAACCAGCGGCCCCAGGCAGCAAGCCGAGGCGAGGATGGCGGCTAGCCCGCCAGTGAAGAGCGCCCCGCGCCCGTTTTGAGGTTCAGACATACGCTTGTCCTTTCAAATCTGGATTGGATAGCTTAAGCTTACTTCCGTACCAATGTACGGAGTCAAGCGATATGGAAAAAAATTTGGAGAATCTGACTATTGGCGTTTTCGCCAAGGCGGCCGGGGTCAACGTGGAAACAATCCGGTTCTATCAGCGCAAGGGCTTGTTGCCGGAGCCGGACAAGCCCTATGGCAGCATCCGCCGCTATGGCGAGGCGGATGTGACGCGGGTGCGCTTCGTGAAATCAGCCCAGCGGCTCGGATTCAGCCTCGACGAGATCGCAGAGCTGCTGAGGCTGGATGACGGCACCCACTGCGAGGAAGCCAGCAGCCTGGCCGAGCACAAGCTTCAGGACGTGCGCGAAAAAATGACCGACCTGGCGCGCATGGAAACCGTGCTATCCGAACTTGTGTTCGCCTGCCATGCGCGGCAAGGGAACGTTTCTTGCCCGCTGATTGCTTCGCTGCAAGGGGAGAAAGAGCCGCGTGGTGCCGACGCGGTGTAGCCGAGGGTAGTTACGCCTTAGCGTGCTTTATTTAATGAGATGGTCACTCCCTCCTTCCCGGTACTATGCTGAGGACAGGCTTTCATTCGGAGAACTATCATGGAAAACATTGCGCTCATTGGTATCGATCTGGGTAAAAACTCTTTCCATATTCATTGCCAGGATCGTCGCGGGAAGGCTGTTTACCGTAAAAAATTTACCCGGCCAAAGTTGATCGAATTTTTGGCGACATGCCCCGCTACAACCATCGCAATGGAAGCCTGTGGCGGTTCTCACTTTATGGCACGCAAGTTGGAAGAGTTGGGGCATTCCCCAAAGCTGATATCACCACAATTTGTCCGCCCGTTCGTTAAAAGCAATAAAAACGACTTTGTCGACGCCGAAGCTATTTGTGAAGCTGCATCGCGTCCGTCTATGCGTTTTGTGCAGCCCAGAACGGAATCTCAGCAGGCAATGCGGGCTCTGCATCGTGTCCGTGAATCCCTGGTTCAGGATAAGGTGAAAACAACCAATCAAATGCATGCTTTTCTGCTGGAATTTGGCATTAGCGTTCCCCGAGGAGCTGCCGTTATTAGCCGACTGAGTACCATTCTTGAGGATAATAGTTTGCCTCTTTACCTCAGCCAGTTATTGCTGAAATTACAACAGCATTATCACTATCTTGTTGAGCAGATTAAAGATCTGGAATCCCAGTTGAAACGAAAGTTGGACGAAGATGAGGTTGGACAGCGCTTGCTGAGCATTCCCTGCGTCGGAACACTGACAGCGAGTACTATTTCAACTGAGATTGGCGACGGGAAGCAGTACGCCAGCAGCCGTGACTTTGCGGCGGCAACAGGGCTTGTACCTCGGCAGTACAGCACGGGAGGTAGGACGACATTGCTGGGAATTAGTAAGCGAGGTAATAAAAAGATCCGAACTTTGTTGGTTCAGTGTGCCAGGGTATTCATACAAAAACTGGAACACCAGTCTGGCAAATTGGCCGATTGGGTCAGGGATTTACTGTGCCGGAAAAGCAACTTTGTCGTCACTTGTGCTCTGGCAAACAAGCTGGCCAGAATAGCCTGGGCCCTAACGGCACGACAGCAAACTTATGTAGCATAACGGCAGAAATACACCGGTTTAAAGAATTACTGATCTGGTTTTGCGAATACTGATATTGATGATACTAACGGCCCACCGGCCTGTTGAGGAACCTGTAAAACGGAAAGGCTCATTGAAGCCGTATATTTTCTGGAGGTTCATCAGGCGCGGAACTCATCGAGGCGCGGGAATAAAATCCCATTCAGACGCCGGATAGATTCAAGCAAGCCAACTTGTCGTCAAAATCGGTGTTGCAAAAACGGGAGTGACCATAGATTCCGTTTTCTGAGACGACCCCTTGTAGGATTGGCTGTATCTGGGGACACTATAACCGTCAAAGAAGCCGGTTTGGTGTTGGTCATTGGGGTTATCCTGTGGATCTATGGTATAATCTTAACCAAGGTCAGCAATTCCTAAGGGGGTCAAATGGACGCTTTCACATTAGGCATGTTGGGGTTGCTCATTTTTTTCACTGTCGTCACTGGCGGCAGTCTGTATCTCTACCATGAGAAACAGAAGGAAAAAAAGCATCACAACGCCTAAAGAGTAACTGCGACAATGAACGTAAAGGCCAGCAATAGCTGGCCTTTTTTTATACTTGCAGTTTGAGGTGTTACATGTCACGATAAGGTAAGTGTGACATGTAACGGAAAAGGTGATTTTTTGAAAGTATCCAATGAAGATGCTCAGGCTACGGCGATCTATCTCCTCAGAGCTGCTTCGCGCCCAGCTTTCTGGCGTGACGTCCCATTCGATAAGAAACTTGAAGCCGTGGACAGCCTGAACAGCATAGGGCGATCACCATCAGAACTCACTGAATGGATTAATAAATACCTGACAGCAGAGCAAATCAATAAACTCGGGACATCAATTAGGCAACGTCGCAGAAGGGGATATGGTGTTGGTAAAAGCATAACTATAAGCGATAAAGCCCACAGGATTTTGAAGCGGTTGTCAGAAGTCGATGGTTGCAGTTTGTCAGAAGTGATCGAGAAACGCCTAGCCCGAGCTTATAAAAATACATGGGACCATAAATAGAGTGACACTAGGGGTTGCATTTTTAAAACCCGTGATAGCATCTAAATGAACCCAAACGAATAGGGGGGCTGGCGGCGATGCCGACCATTATCCCGACAATGGAGAAATAGACCATGATGACATTGACTACCGTCTCGAAGAAAACTTCAAATAATTCAGCCCTTGTATTCTGGCGCGTTGGTACAAAACGGAAAGGCATCCTTGATGTCCATATTGATTTTGACCACGAAGAAGCGGATCTTTTGGCTGAGCTCGTAGCCATTCGCTATCTGGCGCTGGACAAACAGGTTTTTTGCAGAGAGCCAGGTGCTGGTGCTGGTTACAAGCTGGTGGTATCCAAAGGTGCAATCAAGAAGCTGGCGCTGGGCAAATCCACCAAGGCTTTTGCTTTCAAGTTTGCGGCTTGCCTCACTGGGCGTTTAAAGGGCGCTACTATTGAAGTCTCGCAGAGCATGGAGTTTATGGATGAGCCGGGAGAGGGCAACATTGAGCTCCTCGATGTGGACAAGCAAGCCTATACCCAGACCCATGACGAAATATCTACACCTGCCATTGGCCCCGTCCTGGTTACTCAACATGCCATCGATCAGTATCAGGCCCGGATAACCTCTGGAGACCCTAAAAAACCGTGGGCCTCACTTGTTGGCCGCCTCCAGCATCCAGAGTTACAGGTTCAGCCCTTTGACGAGAAAGTGGCTCGCCATAAAGCCAGAAAGTATGGCCGCGTAGATAACGTGGAAGTCTGGGGCCATAGAGATTCCAAGTTCAAGTACCTGATGGTGATCAACGACGACAACCAAAAACGTGTTCTTGTCACAGTGTTTGAGCGAAATGAGTAACCTGCTTCTCATTTGTTCTGAATACACAACCTCTCCAAATCACGTATTCATACCCTAAAAGGGCAATAACGCAGTCGTTGATAACGACTCTCCCACCTGAAAATAGCTCCAGCATAAAAACTGGAGCTGTAAATGAGATCGAGACCTTCCCTTTTACTGATGCGAAACCTGCGGTCATTGGCCGTTGTGGTGCTCGCAACTTTGCCATGCGTTGCTTTTGCACAATGGCGGGTTGTAGCCGTGAGCACCGAAGTAGACAAAATGCGCTTCAACACCATCATAGACGCGCATTCCTTCATGAAGAATTATCGCTCTGGTGAGGAGCAAGGGAAGGGAACGCCAGTTGGGGATGCGCTTTATCCGGTTGCCAGTTATGGTGATGGCCGTTATGTCTCCAGGATCTGTTTTAAGTATCTAGGTGCTACTGGCGATTATGACCCCACTACCTGCACTGGCGACCCAGCTACGGTCTACTGGCGCTCAACCTATGTTCTGCCGGGTGAGATGGATAAAACACCGTTCCTGGACAGGGATCTCGGCTTACCAACAACGACCATGTGTGTAGGGAACCCTATCCATCTTGGCACCGGCAACAAGTTCCAGGCTGAACTGGATTATCAAAGCGGAGGCTCCGACCCTTTCACATTCACCAGATACTACAATAGCCACCTTCCTGATGAAGAGCTCGGCGGCTGGCGGCATACCTACTCGCGGAGCGTCGAGGTCAACGCCTCGAAGTACGGTGAGAACATGGTTGTCCTGCACCGGCCAGAAGGGCAACAACTCGCGTTCTACAACTCGTCCTCTGTCTGGGTGCCAACATGGAAAACCGATGATACCTTGACGAAGGATGCTACCGGCTGGCGCTACACTCAATCTGACGGGGTAGTCGAGGCCTATGATGAAACCGGACGACTGACCGGCATCGAGAAGCCCAACGGCAATCACATCACCCTGAGCTATCTGAACGGAGAGCTATCCTCGATCACTGACGGCTTTGGCCGCACCATCCAGTTCCAGTATCAAGATGGCGCATGGTCAGTGTCACCGATCCTGCTGGTGGCAGTATTCAGTACCAGTACAACAGCGCTGGCAAGCTGGCGGAAGTGATCTACCAGGACAATACGAGCCGCAGCTATCTCTACGATGACCCGAATGCACCGGGTTTGCTCTCTGGGCTGGTGGACGAGAACGGCAACCGTTTCGCCACATGGGGATATGATACTCAGGGGAGAGCGGTTCTAAGCGAACACGCCGGGGGCGCAGAGAAAACTCAGGTAAGCTACAACGCTGACGGAAGCGTCTCTGTCACCAATGCCCTCGGCCACGTTCAGCGATACACCTACAGTCGCCACAATGGGATGCTCAAGCCTGATGTGGTTGAGGGTGCGCCGTGTACCGGCTTTGTGGGCGGCAAGGAAACCTACGTCTACGACAGCAAAGGCCTCGTCTCCAGCATTACTGACCGCGCTGGGCAGAAGCGCACGTTCACCCATAACGACCGGGGATTGGAAACCACCCAGATAGACCAGGACGGGGGTAAGGTTACGACCGACTGGCTTCCTTCCAAGTCGCTCCCGGCAAAAATCACAGAACCAACCAGGATCACTGAGCTCACCTACGACACTCATCTCCGGGTGATAAGCCGCAAGGTCACTGATCGCAGCTCGGGCGCTTCCCGGACATGGACCTACACCTATGCCCCTGTTGGTACAGGAAAGCCGAGCCTGTTGGCCTCGGTTGATGGTCCGCGCACCGACGTCAGCGATGTTACGACATTTGACTACGATGACCAGGGCAACCTGATCCGGACAACGAACGCGCTGGGGCAGGTGACGCAGTTTGGTGACTACGACGCGAACGGTCGCGCCGGGACCATTCAGGGTGTCAATGGTGTAACCCAAACCCTCACCTATGACGCCAGAGGAAGACTTGTCAGCTCCACTGGGCCAGAAGGAACCACGGTCTACAACTATGATGCTGTGGGCCTCCTGAGTTCGCTGACCAAGCCAAATGGTGCAACCGTCAGCTATGAGTACGACGCTGCACATCGGCTGGTGGCGGAAACAGATGCACAGGGCAACCGGCGCGAGCTTGAGCTCAATGACCTCGGGAACCCAGTAGAAGAGCGACTGCTCGATGCGCTGGGCCAGACCCGTTGGATAGAGCGCCGGATCTTCAACGAAATCGGCTGGCTCTCCAGTGTCTCCGACGCCTATAGCAATCAGTCATCGTTTTCCTACGATGTGGTGGCAAACCTGATACAGGAGACCAGTCCCTCTGGTAACACACACTCCTACAAGTACGACGGCTTCCATCACCGGACACAAACGACCGATCCCCTCGGGAAGGTCACGCAGGTGCTCTACAAGGATACCGGCGATGTTTACCGTGTCTCCGACCCTCGTTCGCGCCTGACCTACTACAGCTACAACGGCTTTGGCGAAGTGACCCAGGTCCGGAGCCCGGACACCGGCACCACCGACATTACCTATGACGAAGCCGGTAACGTGGCAACGCGCAAAACGGCCAAGGGGCAAACCACAAGCTACAGCTATGACGCGCTGAACCGGATCATCGAAACCTCCAGCGATGTCGCTGGCGAATCGCCAATTCTGTACGGGTACGACGAAGCAACCTCACCATACGGCATAGGCCGCTTGACCTCAGTCGATGATGGCAACGGTGTCCGGAGATTTGGCTACACCCCCGAAGGATGGCTGGCTTACGAAACCTGGGAAACCCACGGGCAGAGCCTGACTACCCAGTACCAATACGATGGTGCAGGCCTCGTCACGAAGATCACGTATCCCAGTGGCCGTGAGGTCTCCTACACCCGTGACTCAGCCGGTGACGTCATCGAGGTGACAACGACACAAGCAGGCACCACAACAAACCTGGCAAGCCAGATTGAGCGAGCGCCCTTTGGCCCCGTCACCAGTATGGTCAGAGGGAACGGCATTTCAGAAAGCCGCACTCTGGATCTCGATTACCGTGTCACCGGCATCGACGCTGCTAGGGTGCATTCGCTGGTCTATCGGTACACGCCAGACTCGTTGATTTCAGCCATAGACGACAATCTCAGCTCATCAGTCAATCAGTCACTCGGTTATGACGCGGTTGGCCGCATCACCTCTGCTGAGGGGATCTATGGCGTTTTGGGCTATGGCTATGACGCCACCGGCAACAGGACCTCGATCACGACCGATGGCCTGAGCCAAAGCTACACCATCAACTACATGAACAACTGGTTGGTGAAGGCCGGGCAAACCTCCAGAAGCTATGACGCCAATGGCAACCTGACGAAGCAGGGGGCGGATACCTTCACCTATGACAGCCAGAACCGGCTGGTGGCCGCAACGGTCGCGGGAGTGACTGTAAGCTACACATACAACCATCTGGATCAGCGTGTAACCAAGACCCTAAACGGGCATACCCGGCTGCTGGTTTACGACCTGGCAGGAAACCTCATCGAGGAGCTGGACGCGGCCACTGGAGACGTGCTGGCGGAGTACATCTGGCTCGATGGGACACCCTTGGGCTTTGTTCAGTCAGGACAGACCTACCAAGTCCACGTCGATCACCTGGGCACCCCGAAGGCACTGACCGACGTCAGCGGCCAAGTCGTTTGGAAGGCGAGCTACAGCCCGTTCGGTAAGGCCAGCATCATCATCCAGGGGCCAACCTTCAACCTGCGATTCCCAGGACAGTATTACGACGCGGAGACCGGGTTCCACTACAACTGGCGGCGTTACTACGACCCAGCGACCGGGCGGTACATTACCAGCGACCCTCTTGGCCTGATCGATGGAGTAAACACCTACGGGTATGTGCATGGAAACCCTATGTCCAATACCGACCCGACGGGTGAATTTGCGTTTGTTGGTGCAGGTATTGGAGCTGGGTTGGAGCTACTTAGCCAACTAATCGAAAATAATGGGAGTTGGAAATGTGTTAGTTGGTCAAAAGTTGGAATCGCCGGAGCGATTGGGGCTATAGGTGGCGGCTGGGCGTCAGGAGTTTTCAGACATGCCAGCTCCGGTAAATCGTGGTTCAAATTAAGCCAAAAATGGAGCAATGTCTCACCCAGAGTAAGGAAAGTTCAAGGGGTTCCACGAGGTAATGAGCTTCACCATTGGGCTATTCAGAGAAATGGCAAGTTTGGCAAATATGTTCCTGACTCAATAAAAAACCATCCTTGGAACTTGAAGTCCATTCCAAGAGATATTCACCAAAACATTCACGGCAATGGACCTACCCCATATAGCGCATTTGGTCGTTGGTGGCACGGGACGCCTGAATGGGCAAAAGTAGCTCAAGCCTCTCCTGTTAGTGGTGGTTTAGCTGATTCAATAAATGATGAGGGATGCGGTTGTGCAAATTGAATTTCCAGCGCTGCTTGTGAGCAGCAAGAAAAGGTCGCTCTTCGTAGTGGCATCAGAATCCGAGTTCGGGAAATGTACTATTCAGTCTTTGAGGAACGGTTATTTTGAGCTGATGGACATTTATGATTCGGAAGGTCGTCACTACAAAATAGACGAGGTTGCGAGCTACAAGCCGCTAAGTCCATTCTGGTACTGGCCTGTAGAAATTGTGATGTATGGTTCTCGACTGTTTAAGGCTAATTTCAATGCTGTTCTTATCTCTAATCTGGATTGCAAGGAGTTAAAATCTGAACTTTGTGATTTGGCTAAAAAGTACAGAAGTAATTTGGATTCCGGCGTCGGAATTGAAAAGATTATGGAGGAAATGGAGTCTGCCAGAACAATTAAAGAATTGATAAAGGTTTTTGGCTAGTTATTCATTGAATACGCTGGTGTTAGTCTAGCTAACCGACGCCAGCGGCCAAGTGTTTGGAAGGCGAGCCATCATAGAGTCAGTAGAGAGAGATACTTTTGGAAATCAATAGTATTATGATTGGTACAAATGAGTTGTAGCTCCATATTTTAAAGGGGGATTTCAGAGAAATGAAGAATAAGAAGGTAATAACTTTGATAATGGCCGCAGCCGCATCATGCTCGTCAGTCTACGCCGCGACATTACCGACCAGTGAGGTAGACGCATACATACTTGCGATGAACACCATGTCACCTATCACTGCAAAGTACACCATCTAGTACAAGCAAGCGGTTGAGCAGAAATGCAATACAGCCCTGAGCGTTGAGCAGCTCAACTCAAAGGCATTCACCAATGTTGTCCAGGCAATGGTGAGTAGTGAGACCGTCGATAGAATGGGGCTTGATGCTGCTGGTGGATCACTCCAGGATACCCTGTCTGTGATCGGCAAGAACGTCACATGCAGTGACCTGAACGCGCCATTTAAAGCACTCTTGGATGATAAGGACTTCACCAGAAAGCATCAGCACCTATCGAAGGTGCTGCATACTTGGAATGAAGTTGTTTCTCAAAGCAAACCCTGAGTAACAAAAAGGAGCCTAACTGGCTCCTTTTTTAATGGGGATGATGTTACGTTCGTGGACGTTATTTTCACTCGGGATATGTAACGTTGAAAAAGGCGTACCGACAAGAGAGTGGTCACATAGCTCTCCATAATAGATGAGCGACAAAATCTCTTGCTCGTTGATTTTTCCCACCTTAAAAAGGTAATTGATTATTGCTGTATCCAGTAGGTCGTGACACCCATTAAGCAGATCCACGATATTGGCCGCAGCTTCATTTTCCTCTCCGTCATCTCGACCGGCTAATACTGATTCAACCCAAGCCTCAAGGCTCGGATGTCCCTCAGCGAGCTCTATTTGACGGCACTCGTTCTCGATCAACCCTGTGATTGCTTCGTTGAGCGTTCCGCCATAAGTCGGCATGTTGAGAACAACTCCAAATCCGGGGATTTCTTTTTGGATTGGCTTCGCATCCTTGGGAGCTGATTTCAGCCACAGGAAAAACCAGATCCCAGAGCTTATGTCTTCCGGCTTGACCTGGTTGGCCGCAAGGAATTTGGAAACCTCGTTACAGATGATGCCATCTGGCGCTGCCATCTCGTAAATACCCGCCATCAGATCTTCAAGGCTCTTATACATATTATCTCTCGCACCTGTACATGATGTTTTCACTATCGTTGTTAAGCGTTTTTTCAGCAAGTATGTTCCAGCGAGACATCTTATACCATTCCATCTAAATCTGTAAAATTACCGTATTACCGTAATTATGATAATTACGGTAAATAAATTTAAGTTCTTCTTGCTGTTGTTCTACTTATTAAAATGTATCTTTGAAAAAGTAGAGTTTTTGGAATAGGATAGGTGGTGCTGAATGCCCACTTTTTACAAGGAGCGCGACCAGTGATTTTTGATGTAAGAGCGACCTTTGAAGTGGCACTCCAGACGGACACCCACCTGGTACTTATCGATCTGGATCAGGGAGCATCAGTTACGAACGATGCTGATGCAGTGATCGCCTGGTTGGCCGCAAACCTCGAAGGTGGAATTGGAAAACGTAAGGTGTACTACCGGGACACCGATGGACGCTTTGATGAGCTCAAGGTTAATGCCGGTGCTTTTGCCGGATTTGCACCTTGTAGCGAAGGCCAGCAGACCACCTTGGCTGGGATGCTCGGCCAGTAACTTTGTGTGGAGAACTCGATGTTAAACAAAAACAAATTTGAGAAAGTTTTAAAGAGAATCCTCGATAAGAACTTTGAGCGCTGCTCTATTTGCAGGAAACCATTCCCTGGACCGTGCCATACTTTTGCTGGTTTGGATTCGGACAATAAAGTTCAGAACGTAGGTTCTTGCTGTCGGACCAGTATTGTGGACTTGCGGCATGGAGGTGTGTATACGACCGCTCCTGTAGATACTCAAGAGGGGCAAAGTCAGGCGCGTGAGCTACTCGCAACACATCCTTGTAAGGGGATGATGGGACATGCTTAGCAAAAAAGTCTTTTTCATTAGTCAAGCGGAGGCCGAAAGACTGGAGCCGGTTCCCGGTGCGGCCATGATCTCCATAACTGACCCAGACAAGTCCCCTGCCGCTCTCGGACAGTGGGGGCAGTTGTACCGCGATAGCTTCTATGACGGCGGCTATTCTGAGAACACCATCCACACGATGAAGGCAGCGTTCCGGATGAATTACGCCTCTTACATTGACTCATCCCAGGCTGAAAAGCTGTCCACCTTCCTGGATGGATTGGTTGGTAGCGGTATCGATCAGATCTTCGTTCATTGCTATTACGGAGAATCCAGAAGTGGCGCGGTAGCGCTGTACCTCCAGAACAAACATGGATTCACTCCGAATAAGCCGATCACCAAGCCCAACCGAACAGTTTACGAATTGCTGTGCAATCCAACCAAGTTTGAACCACTGATGCAAAGCTACGAAACGCAACATATGGAGGAGGAACTACCTCTTCACCTCAAAATATGGGATTTTCTTCTCGTTGCGGTCGGGCTTAGGAGGTAACTTTGCACGACACAAACAATGACAAGGAAGAGCTAGTTTCACATGCGAAAGTAAATGTTCCGGCAGAACAAAGCATTCGCGGTGAACTGTTGCCGTCATCGAGCTCGCTCCGGAACATCCAGGACAACCCCGCCGTCGCCTATCTGGTGAGCCTCGGGTCAAAGCGAAGCAGGCAGACCATGAGCTCATTCCTCAACATTGTCGCCAAGATGATCGGGTTTCAGAACCTTCGTGACTGTGCATGGAGCTCAATGAGGCGGCACCACATATTGGCGGTGCTGGAAATGCTGGGGGATGCAGGGAAGGCTCCGGCAACGATCAACACCTACCTGTCAGCGCTCAAAGGGGTGGCTCTTGAAGCCTGGACGATGAAGCAAATTGATACGGATAGCTTCCAGCACATTAAGCAAGTCCGTTCAGTACGTGGATCTCGACTTCCTAAAGGGCGGGCACTTGAACGCCATGAGATTCGCAGCCTCTTTTTCACATGTGAAAGTGATTCAAGCGCCAAAGGGCTTCGGGATGCGGCCATTCTCGGGGTGCTCCTCGGGTGTGGCTTGCGCCGCTCGGAAATCGTTGCGCTGGACATGGGAAGCATGATCTACAAGGACCGCGCTCTCAAGGTTCTTGGCAAGGGCAACAAAGAGAGAATGGCGTATGTGCCTGGTGGCGCATGGAAAAGACTGGATAAGTGGGTTGAAGAGG
The DNA here is from genome assembly GCF_033337345.1 of Vibrio sp. YT-18. NCBI lineage: Bacteria > Pseudomonadati > Pseudomonadota > Gammaproteobacteria > Vibrionales > Vibrionaceae > Vibrio > Vibrio sp. YT-18. The sequence continues at coordinate 17,146 of NZ_JAWOQO010000026.1, forward strand.
TTCGAGGAACGCATGAAGGGCCTTTATTCCCGAGGATCAGGCGGTTTGATGATGTGACTGGAGAGCGGATGTCGGATCAGGCCATCTACCACATCTTGGAGACCAGAAGAGTTGAAGCCGGTCTGGAGATGTTTGCGCCCCATGACCTGCGACGCACCTTTGCCTCCTCGATGCTGGATAACGGTGAGGATATTGTGACCGTGAAGGACGCAATGGGCCACTCAAGCATTGCAACTACCCAGAAATATGACAGACGCGGCGATGAGCGTTTGAAGAGAGCGAGCCAACGCCTCGATATAGCGGATTAACAGCATGAATGATGAAGAACTCGAACTTGCCAGAGCCGAAGCCATGAAAGCCGATAGGTGCTTTTCAAAAGGACGGCTCAGGGACGAATTTAGGATGAAGCCTAAGCCAGGAGTAGAGCCAGTTTCGTTCTACAAAAACGGGTATGGTGGCCAATTTGGAGTGTACCGGATAGCAGATTGCCAACCAATGCGGAGAAGGGGTTGTTCACCGGCATCACAAAAGCAAATAAGGGCGCAATCCATCCTTTCGGTCAAGGCAAGAATGCGTAGCAACCTGGCAAAGGCCTCTGTCATGGCACAAAGGTGGGTCGCTCTGGAACCTCTGGTTCTCGATACCGAGACGACCGGACTTGGTGAAAGAGACCAGGTGATCGAGCTGGCTGTTACTGACATCAGAGGCGCGGTTCTCCTCTGCACCAGATTACGGCCAACCGTGGAAATAGACCCTCAGGCAATGGGTGTTCATGGCATCACCGAGACTGAGCTGTCGAATGAGCCTACGTGGACTCAAGTTGCGCCAGCTCTCGCCCGGCTTTTGTCGGGCCGTCATCTGGTGATATTTAACTCCAGTTTCGACAGTAGGATGTTGAGGCAAACAGCCAGTGCATTTGGAGACCAACTCTCTTGGTGGCAAGAGCAGAACTGTCTGTGCGCGATGAAGCTGGCGGCTGATGCCTTTGGCTCAACCAACCGGCACGGCACAATCTCACTTGCGGATGCCACCTGCGAGGCAGGTGTGAGCTGGAAAGGTCGAGCCCATTCAGCAGCGACCGACGCTATTGCCACCGCCGACTTGGTGACAGAGATAGCCAAAGTCCAACGTGACCTCGTGGTCCAGCTCCAGGAGCTTCAAAGCAAAGGTAATTTGGAATGACAGAACAATCCTACGGCGAAAGTCTCAAATTTTTCTCAGACTGGCAGAAGGACCCCGCGAAACGCCCCGGCCTGAATGTGCAACACACGCTAACCAGAGGTGAATATCCTACGGTCAGCATCGAGATTGCGCCGATCAGGGCATCGGGGTCCAGCCCAGACTGGAAAAGCAAGATCACGGTGCAGCTCACTCGCGGCGAACTGACGGCGTTTTGCAGCGTTCTCTTTGGTTTGCGTAGCAAGGCTGAGGGTTCCTATCACGGCGACGCGAAGAATAAGAGCTTTGCGGTTTACAACAACGGCAAGGCCGGTGTTGCGATCATCCTTAGTGAGCGAGGAAACCAGCTCCAGAATTTCATCAATGATGACGACCGAATGGAGCTCGCAGTCTTCGCAGTTCGCCAGCTTTCCAACGCATGGAAAGTTACCCCTTCTGATGCCATCGCGCTGCTACGCCAATCAGCGTGGATGGACCGAAATTTGTCCTAATCGAGCAAATCTAGGCACTCTAAAAGTCGTCCTATAACCACAAAGTTAGACCATCATGCAAAGTGGGGTATAGAGGGTGCCAGCCCCACCCCAGCAGTCCCCCTCAGCCACATTTCTGGCTTGCCCCGCGCTTTTCTTCTTTCTCTCTTTTTCTCTCTTTTTCTCTCTCTTTCTCAATCTAATCTCACACACGAAGGTCAAACAGGGCACCCGCCGACGCGAAGCGGAGGCGTATTCTTGCCCCTCCCCCTCGTTGCATGATGGTCTAAATCTGTCTACTATGTAACCAATGAACTGTTAGAACAAACCCACACATAGGCGGCAGCATGGCTAAAAACTTCATATCAGAACAATTCTCGGCCATGTGCCGCGACTTAACGAACCTGTCCTCTCTTATCAAACGACTACCGCCACGGTACGCAAAAGTTGCGGCCATCCCTCCTACCGGAAAAGGAATGGAGAACGAGCCCGTCAACAAGATTGTCGTAACTGAACAAACTGGGCGCGAAGCTCTTGAGCTGGCAGCGCACAGCTACAGAGATCTTCACATCAACCCAGACTATTCGCAGAAGTCTGCCAGGCGCACCGTGGGGGTACTCTGGTTCTCCCCTTCCAGGATTGGTGTAGCTGACGAAATTGCGGCGACGGTTGAACGCATCAACGCGGCCAAAGCTGGTATCGAGGAGTTCATTATCTCGACGTACCCCACCAGGCAAGAGAGGTTTGAAGCACTTCGAGCGGACTGCCCTGGTGTCATGACTCTCCACCTTTACAGACAAATTCGGTGCTATACCAATGGCGACATCGACTCTATCCGCTTCACCTGGCAACGGAAGGACTCCTTGAAGAAGCCCGTAAAAGAGGAGCTTTTGCAACGCATCAGAGAGGAGCTGGAGCGATCTGGGCCAGACTATCAACTTCCCCTGGAGCAGCTTATCCAGAAGATCGCCAGCACCCCGGAGCCTTATCTCCGGGAGCGAAGGGAAGTAAAGGTTCAACCGGTGGCAAACGTCATGGCCGCAGGGGTACTCAAAACCGTTACCGCGCCAATGCCCCTGATCGTGCTCCAGGATAAGGATGTTCAGCTCAAATTGCTTCGTAACTTTGACGCCTCAGAACAACGCAAAACTCGATCTGATAAAGCGGCATCGGAAATCCTTGGCACCTTCGGTGGAGTCACTATCGAATCCTTCCCTGGATGAATCAGCGTGACCGCGTAACAAGGCTTTTCCGCAGCCGGAAGGGCTTTGTCCCACACAAACAATTCCAATCGACAGCAGCATGATATATAATTATGATAATTACCGTATTATCGTAATTATCGTAATTATCGTAAACATTACAAATTAAAAGGAACGTTCTCATGGCAAGAAAATTGGTTGAGTTTGACGATGTAGCGGCTGCGGCCCAAAAGCTCAAGGACGCCGGTAAACGCCCAACGGTCATCGCTATCAGAGACATCATTGGCAAGGGGAGCTTTACCACCATTTCAACGTATCTCAAACAGTGGTCAGAGGAACACTCCCTCGATGAAGAGCTGGTAGAGGTAGTCCTTCCAGAATCGGTTATGAGCGATGCTGAGCTCTTCCTACAGAAGATCTATACGGTAGCCAAAGCAAGCGCCGATGAACAGCTTGAGCGCGAGCGTGAACTGCTACGACAGAAAGAAATTGAGTACCAGGAAGATATGCAGCAAGCCGTGGACATGGCAAATGATGCCACCGAACGGGCTGAGCTACTGGAGGAACAACTTGAAGCTCTCACCAACAAAAAATCAGAGCTCGATGCGGCCCTTGGTAAGGCAGAAAACTCGCTATCCCTCAAGTCTGCGGAGCTAGAACGCTCACTGGCTGACATTGATAAGCTGGAAAAGCGGATCGTTGAGTTGGAGGGCAAGCTGGAGGCGAAAGCCGCAGATCTGACCCGAGCACAGGATCACCTGGAGCAAGCTAAAAGCGAAAATCGCTCTTTGAGCCAAAAATTGGCAACTACAGAGGGTGAGTTGGAGGAGCAAAAAGGCAAGAGTATAGAGCAGACAGAAAAGCTCCGGGCCGCTCAGGAACAAAAAACATCGTTGAAAGAGCAGCTCGAAAATGTACAGGCCAAACTGGCCCAATCACAGGACTCCCTTGCCACAGCCAAAGCTCATGGCGAATCCGCTGAACGAGAGTGCCAGCGCCTATCTGGAGAGGTAGAAAAGCTGGACGCCAAATTATCCAGCGCCGAAGCAGAAGCTCGCGCTCTTGTTCAAGACAAAGGCATGATGGCTGGTCAGTTGCAGGAAAAAGACCAGCAGGCCAAGAGCCTCGAACAAAGACTCAATGATGCACTGACCAAAATTTCTGGGTTGGAGCAAGAGCTCGCTAAAGCTGGTAAGGGAGGGAAAAAGAAAGAGGAAAACTGATGGCGCGAAAGGCTAAATATTCAGAAGAGTGGCGACACAGAGCTGCGGCTCTTCAAACCAAGATTGAGGAGGCTATGACACTAGCCACCTCATCTATTGGCGACTATCGCTGGTTACACCGTCTCCATAGTTGGGTTACGGAGGTGGCTCAAGGTAAAGCCCCAGACTGGTGGACAGATCTGGATTGTGAAGTATCCCTCCCCCGAGAAGAAAAGCGGATCAGTACGTTCCTCTCGACACAAAAGAAGCGCATCACTCTCCAGATGTGTTTGTCGTAGGGGGCCTCATGAAACAACTTCCTCCTGACACACCAGAACAATCACTGATCACTCAGTACAAAGGGCCTCGCCTTGTCGTTAAGGCCTACGCTGGAACGGGTAAAACCACGACACTGGTGAAGTACGCCCACAACAACCTCGATTCACGTATCCTCTACTTGGCATACAACAGGGCTATCCGCGACGAGGCAAGAGAAAAGTTTCCTGCAAACGTAGACTGCAAAACGTCCCACCAGCTTGCCTACGCCACTATAGGAAGGGGCTACCAGCACAAACTCTCCGGCAACCTAAGGCTCACCGATATTGCCCAAGCGGTGAATACCAAGAACTGGACGTTTGCCAAAGATATTCTCGATACGCTCAACGCCTTTATGTGTAGTGCAGACATGCGGATTCTTTATACGCATTTTGCTCGCGCCGATACGGGTAAAGTGCTTACGTCCAAACAGGAGAGATACCAAATCCAGGTGGTCGAAGGTGCTGAGCTCATATGGAAACGGATGACAAACGTTCAAGATCCGTTCCCGACCGTACACGATTGCTACCTCAAACAGTATCAGCTCGGGATGCCGAATCTGTCTCGCCGGTACACCACCATTCTTTTTGATGAAGCACAAGACGCTAACCCCGTAACAAGTAGCATCGTCCTACAGCAGAACTGCAAGGTAATCCTGGTTGGAGATCGCCACCAGCAGATCTATAGGTTCAGAGGCGCAAACAACGCCCTTGATAGCAAAGAGCTCATGAACGCCGACCAACTCTATCTCACTCATAGCTTCCGCTTTGGCCCCAACGTTTCGCTGGTGGCAAACGCCCTTCTTGAACTCAAAGGTGAAACACGACCTGTTGTTGGCCGGGGACCAGCAGATCAGGTACTCATGTTTTTACCAGGTGACGTGGGCCACCGCGCAATACTTCACCGAACCGTCATGGGGGTTATAGAGACGGCGCTCTCTGCGACCGAATCCGGAGCGCAGGTATTCTGGGTCGGTGGAATCGACGCTTACCAGATCAATGAGCTCCAGGATTTGTACTGGTTTTCGATGGCAGAGCCAGACCGGGTAAAGAATAAGAAACTGCTTGATGAGTATGAAGACTACTTCGAGTATCAAGAAGTAGCGAAGGCGACCAAAGACCCTGAGATGATGAGGGCTGTCAAGATCATCAACAGCTACGATGAAATCCCTGAACGACTCACCACTCTACGACGCAATACAGTCAAAGAAGAGTTTGGGGCTGACATTACGGTCTCAACAGCTCATCGGTGCAAAGGGTTGGAGTGGGACTTTGTTCAGCTCTATGACGACTTTCCGGATGTCCTGGACCCAGAGCTCGACCCAATGGCCCGTGACGATGAAATAAACCTGCTCTACGTTGCATCCACCAGAGCGATGCGAATCCTTGCGTTGAACAGCGCTGTCGAGATGGTTATCCGCTACATCACCCAAAAACGCATGGTCGAGAAGCAGATGAAGATGGCCGCAGAAGCGACAGAAGTTGAAGAGGACACGACCAAATAGTTTGGTCAATTCTTTCACATGTGAAAGTTGACAAATAAAACGCTCTAAGCGCCCTAAATGGGCGCTTACACCTGCCTAATTTCACGCCTCCCACCTCTACCATATCGAGCATGGGAAAATACGTGCGTGAGACTATGAAAAAATCACCTTTGAATTTACTGCTCCTTGCAGCGCTCACGCTGGGGGCATCACACCAGGCTTGGGCTCAAGATGGCACAAGACCTGGTTTTTATGAGCGAAAGGAAGAGGGTTGGTTCTGGTACAAGGAAGAGCCCAAAGAACCAGAGAAAAAACCCGAAAAGCCCAAACCAAAGCCTGTGGCAGAAGCGAAGCCTACACAGCCTAAGCCTGCTGCTCCGCTTCCGAGCGGCCCAGAAATGTTCTCAGCGGAATGGTTCCGGGAAAACTTACCCAAGTACAAAGACCTTGCTTGGAACAATCCTACCGTTGAAAACGTCAGGACGTTTCTCTACTTGCAACGATTTGCGATAGATCGCTCTGAACAATTTTCCGATGCTACAGAGCTGGCGGTCGTAGGTGATCCTTTCTTGGATGAAATTACTCGACGTCCTGCTGCCACGTTTGCCTCACAACAAGTTGATCGTGACGCTGGTAACGCCAAAAACATGCTACTCAAAAGCGTAGCCGAACGCGTAGGGATATTCTTCTTCTACAAGTCCGACGATGACTACAGTGACTTGCAAGCACCGCTCATCAAGATGTTGGAACAAGGAGAAGGATTCTCGATCATTCCTGTATCTATGGACGGCAAACCACTCCCCAGTGGGCTTTTCCCCCATTACAAAACCGATGAAGGCCATGCCAAACAACTTGGTATCGTAACTTTCCCTGCTGTTTACCTCGCATCTCCAGACGGTCAGTTCGCTCCTATAGGACAAGGGCCAATGTCTCTTCCTGAGCTGAATCACAGGATTTTGGTCGCAGCAAAACGCAATGGTTGGGTCACAGACGAAGAGTTTAACCGTACACGTCCGGTACTCAACCTGGAAAACAACATAGCCGAACGCTTGGCCTCACCAGAGCTGGGCTCTGACCTCAAACAGCTATCTCAAGCGAGCGGTGATAAAGACAACTTTGTGCCACCGGAACAACTCATGAAGTACATCCGGGACAAATTACAGGAGAACTAAGATGGTCACGCACAAGACATTAAAAAGGAGCCTGCTTGCCCTGAGTGTGGCGGCCAGTCTCGTCATGGCACCGACAGGGGCGATAGCCGCTAACGGCCTCCAATCACAGATGGACAAACTCTTCAATGAAATGAGCAACACAACACCACCTGGGGTTTATGAAAGCCAACGACGTGGCGTTTTAGCTGGTGGCCGGTTCACTGCAAAGACACGAATCTTCGACGAGAACCTGGTGAGCTTTGCCCCTCCATCATGGAAAGCTGGTTGCGGTGGTGTAGATCTGTTCGGCGGTTCGCTTTCCTTCATTAACGCGGATCAAATTGTCCAACTCCTTCGGGCTGTAGCAGCCAACGCCAAGGGCTATGCCTTCCAGCTTGCGCTCGATAACGTTTTCCCGGACGGAGCGAAGTGGATAGAGAACTTCCAGAAGAAAGTGCAAGCGCTCAACCAACATCTGGGCAACTCCTGCCAGCTCGCTCAAGGTTTCGTGAACGACCTAACCAGCGGCATGGACCTTAAACACAAAACTGATGCTTCTATAACCGCGACAACTTCCGGCCTGTATGAAGACTTCTTCGGGTCCAAGCAGGAAACCAGCGGCAAGAGTCCTCTGGAAGAACTGAAAGCCAACAAACCTGACGAATACAACAAGATGATTGGCAACATCGTCTGGAAGCAACTCAAGAGCAACAACGCCAACACCTGGTTCCAGTACGGGGATAACACCCTTCTTGAAGCGATCATGTCTTTAACCGGCACAGTCATCATTGGTGATCTGGTAAACGACCCGAACTCAACCGGCACTGGTGCGAAAACAACCCCTCTGACGACCCTACCAGGTAACAAGATCACCTTGTCAGACCTGATTTCAGGCGGTTCTGTTGAGATCTATTCCTGTGATTCTGATACGACCAACTGCCTGAGTGCTGGCTCCAGCAATAAAACTGTCGTGCTCAAAGGTATCAAGAACCAGATCACCGATATGCTGTTAGGAACAAGCTCTACACCTGGTGTGATCTACAAATACGCAACGAACTCTGGAACCTTAACCGACCCAGAAAAGGCCTTTGTTTCTAACCTCCCCGGAGGGATTGGCACCATTGTTCGTAACTTGTCTGTCCTTTCACAGGACGGCGCTAACCTGTTCGCAACAGAGTCATCAGGAGCGATAGCCCTGACCATGATGTATAGCTTCTCGGAAGAGTTCTTCCGCGCAGCTCGCATTGCGATGGCTAACAGCAAATCACCCTACAAGAAAGAGGCACTAGAGCTTCTCGCGCAATCGCAACAGCAAATCCGTGCTGAATACACAATCCTGTCCTCTCAATACGGCGATCTGGCAAGCCAAATTGAGAAATACAACAACCTACTGGACAACATCCGCAAGCAAAAATACATGCTGGCAACTTTGTCCAATCCTCCTAGCACGAACTAAGGAGCTATTGGAATGGGATCTTTTTCAATCCACTCTATCGGTGACTCTGCTTTTCTGGAGCAAATCCTGATTGCAGTATCAATGATCACCGGCACCGGGGATTTCGAGAAGATGGTCAGTATTGGCCTGCTTCTTGGGGTCTTGATGATCTGTATTCAGTCCGTCTTTCAGGGCGCAAAGCAAATCAACCTCCAGCAAGTGCTGGTAGGTTGGATTCTATATGCCTGTTTCTTCGGCCCAACCACAACTGTGACTATCGAGGACGCTTATACAGGGCAGGTTCGAGTCGTCGCCAATGTCCCTATTGGGGTAGGCTTTGCTGGAGGTGTCATATCCAACGTGGGATACACCATCACCAATTTGTTTGAAACTGGATATGGGGTAATCGTACCCAATGTCACGGAAAGCCACTTTTCCGAAACACTGAAACTGTTGAATGACGTCAGACGGCGAGCCTATGACACAGGAGTTTTTACTGCGCTTAACTCAGCAAATGGAGGCGGCTATGTTGACGTGAGGCGTTCCTGGAACAATTACATTCGGGAATGCACGTTAACCAAAGTCGATCTCAACCTAATGTCCCTTGATGAGTTGATGAACCGTTCAACTGACTCAGCTTTGCGATTCAACTCACAGCTCTACGGAACTAGGTTGTATTTGTCTACAGCAAACCCTGACGGCGCTGACTACACATGTACTGACGGATGGGTGGCTATTAGCACTGCAACCGCCAACCTAAGCAGCCCGGTTGTTGTTGATGCTCTTAACAGCCTACTGGGTATTGACACGTCAACTGGAGACAACGCTCTAACGAAGCTGACCGATTCGCTTCAAGCGATGGGTGCCACAACTACGTCATCAATCGACTATCTGAAAGCCGCCGTTCTGGAGCCCCTCTATTATGAAGCCGCAGCAGGACGTTATCAGGACCTCCAGGATTATGGCTCTGCATTGATGGTCAACCAGGCTATTCAGCAACGGAACACACAGTGGGCCGCAGAGCAGTCGATGTTCATGACCGTCGTCCGACCAATGCTGACGTTCTTTGAAGGCTTTATTTATGCTATAACCCCGATCATTGCTTTTATTATCGTGATGGGCAGCTTCGGCCTCCAGTTAGCCGGGAAATATGTACAAACCATCCTCTGGATTCAGCTATGGATGCCAGTCCTCTCAATTATAAACCTGTTTGTTCATACCGCCGCGTCAAATGAGATGTCTAGCCTCAGTGCTGGTGGTCTCAACTCCATGTACGCTCTTTCCTCAACTGGAGATGTTCTGCAACACTGGATTGCAACCGGCGGCATGTTGGCTGCGGCCACTCCGGTGATTTCCCTGTTTATCGTCACAGGTAGCACCTACGCCTTCACCAGCTTGGCATCGAGAATAAGTGGTTCTGACCACGTTGACGAAAAGATGCAAACGCCAGATCTACTCAAGCAAGGTCCGGTTATGCAAAGTCAGCCAGCGTACAATCACAACCAGTTCAGTGGTGCGATTGCAAACGGCGCAGAAAGCATGATCAGTACCTTCTCGCTTGGCTCCACCTTGGCATCAGGCGTGAGCTCCGCACAGGCATTACAAAGTCAGAAATCGGAGGCTTTCCAAAGCACTCTTGGTCGAGGTTTTTCTGATGGAGTAAGTCAGGATCAAGCCTATTCAAGACTCTCCAATGTCGGGCGCAACGTTTCGTCGCAAAACACAGCTCAAAGCCAATTGATCAACCAGCAAGCCAAGAACTTCATGGATAAGTTCCAGGTGGATGATAGCCACTCTGATGCTGTCAAAGGTGCTTTTGCCATGCAGGCTATGGGCACACTCGATGTTGACGAAGCTGCGTCCATGCTTATGCCTATGGTTGGCAAGGCCAGGGCAGCAATGAAGGCCGCTGCTGGTGTGAAATCAAACAGTACAGCCCTAGTTCCTGCTGGTGGTAATGGCGAATCAGGCGGCGGCAGTGATGTCCTGGACATCAAAGCGCAAGCGAAGGGAGCAACAGAGTCATCAACTCAAGACTCTTCAAGCTGGTCAGCGAGTGATGTGTCCCAGTTCATGAAGGGTGTGAGCTATTCGCAAACCGATAGCCAGGCGTTGACAAATCAATTAGCGCAGGGTTTCAGCCGTTCTGGAAGCGAGTCATTCAAGCAAACCTGGGGCGATAGCTTATCCCAGAACCTATCCAAGTCCGCTTCTGAACTGGTGTCTGCATCGGACACCTTCACAACAATGAGTCAGCTCCAAAACCAAATGGGCTCCATGACTAATACCGACTTTAAAACTCTCGGTGGTGCAGTAGCACAAACCCCTGCGGCCATGAACCAACTGAATGACTATTTCCGAAATGCCGCGCCGCAATCGGTTAAAGACGAGGCGGCTTCACTACAGCAAAGATACCAAGCCTACGGAATGTCTCCTCAAGTGGCCCAGGCAGCAGCGCGAATGACAGCAATGACCAACTCCAAAAATTACGAACAGGGTAAGGAGCTTGGCGGGTATCAAGCCGCACTACAGGCGATCAATACCGCGTCCGGTCGCAACGGAGCATTTAGTGGTGATGCTTACGGAAATAACGGCATTGAAGGCCCGAATGTTCAAGGCCTACCAGGTCAGGTTCAAGGGGCTGTAGGCAGTGGACCTAACATCCCAACCGGATTCCGGGAGAATGTGGCTGGGATGGCTGGAACTAATCCGGCATCAGAAGCTGGGCAGTTACCAACGAATAGCCCCCTTGTTCAAAATGAACATGCAGCCGGTACGTCAGCTCTTCATAACCAAGCACAGCAAACAGAGCGAAATGTATCTGCTCCTGAACTGAAAAAAGCCCAAGATAACCTTATGAACTCGCTTCCGGAAATGTCTTGGAGCGCTTCGGCGTGGGGAGCGTGGGACAACTCCAGTGATTGGATGGGCCGCAGAGCTGAACAAGCAGGTGGAGCTCTCATTGCTGGTGGTCAAGCTGGCGCTGATGCGTTCTCAAGAGCGATGGATCAAATGAGAACGATGACACCTGAACAACGCGACCAATTCATCGCGGCCACTCAACGCGGCGACCAGGCCGTGCAAGAGGAGTTTGGCTGGGCCGGTGATGCGATGGTCGGTATGGCTAAACTTGGCCGCAACGTCATGGGAGCTGCTGCAAGCGGCTATGATGCAGCGAAGGAGTGGTTAACTGGTAAATCTGATCTATCGGAAGCCGCTAAAGGGATGAGCATTGAGGAACGCGGCGCGTTCTATGCAGCAGCGCTATCCTCTGCCGCAGAAGCTGGTGGTGGAGCCGCGCAGCAGTTTATGAACCAGTACGGTGATGAGTTCAAAGAAACGATGCAGTCTATCGCTCAAAGCCGTTATGGGCTGACTGAATCCCAAGCCGCTGTTTATGCCGAATCGTTTGACACAAACGAAGGTCGCATGAACCAGGCTGTTCAGAATCTGAAAATGGAGTATGCAGAACGTAACCCGGATGGCTCACCGATGATGCAAGGAGGTCAGCCTGTTCTTTCTCAGCAAAACGAAGAGTTTACGGACAAGCTGGTAAACGTATTGCAGAACTCGACGGAAGCTGGAGACCGTTCAGGTAGCTATTTGACTGCCGTCAGGGGGTACAACATAGCAAATCAAAGGTTCTAAAAGACCAACCAAATAATAAGGGGGCCAGCAGGCCCCCTTATTCGTCTCCAGCTCCAATATGGAAGCGCTGGTCAAAATCATAGGAATCTTGAAACCCACCAGTTTGTTTTTTTCTGCGCCGGGTAGGTGGTGCCTCTTTATATGCTGACCGCGCAACGCGGATAAAGCACGTTAGTCCAAACAGAGCCCCGACAACCAAAGCAACTTGCCACTGGAAGTAAGCGATCCCTCCCCAAAAGATAACAGCAGCCCAAAGGCTTTTGTGAACCAGAAATAGGAAACGAGCACCCCAAACGCCGAAGGGAGCCAGCGCCACACCAAGTCCCCAAGGTGTGTCAGCCATCATGGCTATTCCCAGAAGCACCATTCCCAGCAGAAGAATATTGACCACATGTTTCATATCAACCCCCTTACTCTTTACCTCCAGTTTACCACGGCATCAAAAAATGCAACTGTGAAAGTTTGACTATTTTTTGCTAAACAACCATTCCATTGGCAACTTCTTCGATTAGAATTTGCCCTCAAACTTTCACATGTGAAAGTTTGCCCTTACGGAACAAGGCGTTTATTGACAAAGCATTACATAGTTGAACATGTCAAACAAATCGCATACACTATGGAATAGGCCATTGCTAACGCTTTGGTCCCCATCTGCAACACCGCAGAGTTCTCTTTCTCAAATATCTCTTTCTGTAAACACCATCATCCTTGTGTGGTCGGGATGCGCCTTTGCCTTCCCTGCCCTCCTCAGCTCCTGCTGTATTCGCAATTTCAGCCCTCGCTGTATCCCTAAAATCACTTATACCTAAACGCTATTTAATATCACAAAATACCGCACTCCCCGTGCGCTATTTCCGCCATTCTTTTGGCGCACTTTCCATTACTATCGCAAAAATATCCGTATCCCATTGATTACTAAAAGTATTGTAACTTTGTTCCGTCGGTACAAAGTTAAGTGTATGTTTTTAAAGGTTTTTTATTGTTGACAGCATCATTATTTGGGCTTGTAAAGGCGCAAAATGTGTCAGTTTGTGACAATAGAAGAACTCTAAAAGCGTTCATCGAATAACGCACTTTTTGTATGGCTAACAACGCAGTTTAAAGGGTGGCAAACAATGGATAAATGCCAATTGATAGACATCCCAAGCGACCCAGAGAAGAAACGTGAGTGGATCAAGTACAAACTCAAGATCCAGGGGCTTTCTCTGGCCGCATTGGGCAGAAAACACAAAACATCTCGGCAGGTGGTGTCTACGGCACTCTATAAGCCCAGTCCACGCTGGGAACATGAGATAGCTACAGCTTTGGGTGTGAAGCCGTCTGAGATTTGGCCGGAGCGGTACGACGAAGAACACGAAATACCCCTCAGACATAAGGAGGCAAGCTGATGAAGAACAAAGCCAAGGCGCTAGTTCTGTCTGCGGCTCTCCTTTCATCAACAGCGAATGCTATTGACCTGAGCGGAACCATCTTCGACAAAGCAGCGAAAGCATATAACCTCGACCCTCTTCTAGTGTATTCGGTCGCATTGGCCGAATCTGCATCAGGGAGAGGTAATGGCTCTATAAGTCCTTGGCCTTGGACGCTTCGCGTTCCTGGGCTTCCTTTCTATGCTAAGTCGGAAGATCAGGCAAAGGCTAAGCTCGCTGAGTTTCAGCAGCAGTACGGTCGTGCCATTGATGTCGGGTTTATGCAAGTGAGCATCCGGTGGAATGGTCATAGAGTTTCTTCTCCAGCAGATCTTCTCGACCCAGAGACCAACGTCATGGTTGGGGCAGAGGTGCTATCAGAAGCCATTCAGTCATCTCCAAATGACTTGGAGCTTGGCGTTGGCCGCTATCACGCCTGGGAAGACGAAATCCGAGCCAGAAACTATGGTAGCCGAGTCTTGGCTATCTATCGCAACCTTCGTGATTTGTGAGGGGGGCGGAATGTTGGAACTGGATATTATTGGTGCGTGGGATGCAAGAGCCGTCAACCTCGATCAAGAAGAAGCTGATAGAAACGTCTACGAGTTCGATCTGACATTGTGGAACCTGCTATCCACTCTGGCAAAAGAACGTCCAGATGATGCGGCCTCACAATTTTCTTTGGGCATGGACACCGTTCAAAAGCTGTCACTGGCAACACCTTCCCAATTGGAAGCTCTGGCCTCTGGCGTGTTGATCTCTTTCAAACTCGAAACAGCAGAGCAGAACATCATCACGCGACTCTCTGGCGACTACGACCCTGTAGTTTTTATCAACCATAGTGTTGATGAATTTGATGCTGCCTACTGGTTGCTATTTAACCGCGTCGCATCGAGAGACCCGGAGATGGCAAAGGAAGTTTTCGGGGTTTCGAGAGAGCTTGCGGAGCTGGTGGCTAAGGCAACAGACAGCCAGTTGCGCCACATGTCTGGAACAACGGTTACGCATTTTACGCTTCGTTTTGCTCCGAGCATCATTGAAGAAATTCTCGATGACAGCCGGGAAGAGTTAACACACCCGGTATTGAAAAAACTGCAACAGTCTCTACAGGGACGTGGGAGGTGGAGATGAACATTGGCAACTCTGGTACATTGGGTCGCTGGGTTACAGCTCGACACATGGCCCTTGCTGGGTACATCACAAAAATCATCATGATCGAGACTGGTCTGACCTACAAACAGGTCAGACGGCTTTACCAGGATCTGGAGAGGGACGGATATACTCTGGAACGAAAATCCAGAACTTTCCGGGGTGGTGCGACACTGATTCATAGTCACACATCCAAGATACAGGCCTCTCTTCTAATGCAGCTCTACTTCAACATTGGTGGAGAAGCCGTGTTGCGGTCTGTGAACATCAAAGCCTTGAACAAGGCATTTAGAATGTATCACGCAATCCGCAAAGAAGTGCCCGGAATGAAAGGTGCTCGGTGGGCTCCGTTTGATATTACTGATGCCTGGTGTCTTGCTTCGGAGCTGAGAAGTGGGGACGCAATGCTGGAGGTGTGCGACAACTGCAAGTGTACGTACTTCACCTCTGTTAATCAAAGAACCTGCGTTGAATGTCCGTTCTGCAAAGAACAAGGAAGGCATGGTGGTGGGGAGAAAGAGTGTGCTTGAGTAGACTATGACATTTCGGACCAGAAGATGAGCGCCCAAACTTTGCGGCGCTCATTTTTTTACTTCTTCTGTGGGATACGGTAGCGCTCCAGCTCGACAGCTCCCAACCCCTTGAAAGCATCCGGGCGACGTCCTTGCCCACTCCACGAAACTCCGTCTTTTGAATATTTAGCATTATCAGGTTCTGATCTGCTCGTGAACATTTCGTTGAGCAAGCCGATGTCCACACCGCAGGATTCCATGTCGCTCATTATTCGCTCAGCCTGAGCTCGCTTTTCTTTTTCTTCTTCTTCTCGCTTTTTGTACTCTTCCTCCAGTTCATTGAGAACGCCCTTCATTCTGTCAATGATCTCCCGAACTTCATCTAACGGGAGTCCTCGCAACAGGGTGCGAATGCGGCTTTTACGCTTTAACTCTGCGATTATTAACTCTCTACGTTCAGCCGCTGATAGCGTAGAGAACTCCTCGTGGTCTTTCATGTCATACGGAGCCCATCAGTTTTCCTTTAAGTGAATCACGTTGAGAGTTCAGTTTTGCGTCAGTCTGCACTGGCGAATTTTGATGCTGTGCAGGTTGACTCTCTGAACTCTGTTGCTCAAAAGACCCAATGTTGCCAGAAAATCGAAGAGAATAAAGACCCAATAGAGCAAGGGCGCGGAGCCGATCACTACGCGCCTTATGCTGCATCTGGGACAGTTCACGATAGAGCTCCGGAAAGGCTTGCTCCGATATGTTCAGATTAGATATTTTTCCATCCCATTTGCTACCAGCCACAACGACCTCCTATCTATCAGCCGCAGAACCAGAAGCCCCTGGCATTGGATGCCACGGATTCGTTGGGCAGTACGATCCTGCTCTTAGGGAAAAGCTCCTTGGCCGCATCTTGGTAAGCCTCGGCACCGCCGCCAGCCAGCAGAACTACGTCAGCATCCATCCCGTCCTCACGCATTGACTTCCGCATAGGGATCAAGGCGTTTTGAGCGACTTTGGTTGAGGCTTTCTTGAAGTAGTCTTTGATCGATACCTTTTCACCGTAGAGGAAGATTTCGGCCTTACCGGCACGAATAGCTTTCTCGATCTTTTCGATGCCAGGGGCACCGCCGTGGTCTTCCTGAATTAGCCGGTCCGTTTCCTGTAGCAACACCGACATCGCCTTGAGGCTGGTGCCAGATGAGTGATAGCGGACCTCTCCCTCTTCAAGAGCTACCCAGTCTACAGAAAAGAACCCAGGGTCAATTACAACGGTTTTTCCTCCCTGGATAATCTCCAGGAGGTCTTCATCTTTGGTTGAACTTACAACATCCATGTAAGCACCGGCAGGTTGAGGTACAACCACGACAGACTTAACCGCTACCGATCGTTTTGGCGTGATCTGGTGTTCACCCTCAAGCCGAGATTTCAACGCCTCTCTGCGCTCTACGTCCATGTACTGACTAACAGGCAGGCCAGTCACCAGCACATCGATCTCCTTCTGCTCGGACATCAGGAGTGCAGCGTAGAAAAGAGCCTTGTATGGATTGGTCGAAGGATAGTCGCCGTGAAGCTCACGCTCCCATCCTTGCAATCGGTCAGGCTCGACGCCTGCAACCCATTTCTCTCCATCAATCACAACCTGAATGCAGGTCCCTGCACCGCCAGTTAACTGTTGTGGCATCAGTTCCAATGGACCTGCCCCCACCGGCATGACGACTGTGCGAGCTTCCTCACCTTTATACCCCATTGCCATTTTCAGGTTGGAGTAACCAATATCCAAACCCAGAACAAATTGACTCATGAAATCCTCCAAAGATTGCTTTTAGATTGCTTTTCGATTGCTTGCCGCGTGTTGGATAGAGAATAAGGCTAAAAGCGGGGACAGATGGCCTGTGTAATTGCCCAAAAGGGGCATATAGGTTGCTTTTCGGTGGCTTTTTGATCGTTGAGTAAGGGAACCTATGGGAACGCTGCACGGATAGGCTCAGATAAACAGACCTTACCCTCGCATCGAGAACCGCTTGCCCTCCAGCATCGAGAGACGGTGGTAAAGAGGCATTTGGAATCTTTGATGCCATATCCAATATATCTGGAATCTTTAAATATAGATTCATATGTAAAGAGGCTGTGAAAGAATAAGAGCATCAAGATTCCAGATAGATAGAGGGAAATTTGACAAATTCCAAAGATGGGTTAGCCTAGTGACAGAACTAGATTCCAGTATTGGAATAATCAGCTTTAAATTCCAGATAGATAGTTATGTGGATAGGAATTGGATAGGAATTGGGAGGGTATTGAGGTGAGTCTACCAACAGAGCGATGGCTAGATCTGCTAGATCCGAAGCTCGAAGAAGAACGATCCGAGATAACAGAGGATCTGCTAGAGGCAGAGGGACGAGAGTTTGTTGCAGAGGTACGGAGCAAACTGGATCACGCCTTAGCGGTTCTTGCTGTCGAGGCGCAGCAGGAAGCGGACATGTACTGGAACGCGCACAAATCAGCGCGTGAAGAAGCGTCAGAGGACGAACAAGGGCGTGTCGGTACACGGGTTCGCATTCTAGGCGTATCACTCGTTGCAGAGTGGTATCGCAACAGATTTGTCGAACAAGTTCCCGGACAAAAGAAAAGGGTTCTATCGACACATATCAAGAAGGGTCGCGGTCATGCCTACAGCATGTCGCACTTCAAGAAAGAGCCTGTCTGGGCACAAGAGTTGATCCAGCAAGTTGAAACCAGGTATGCCGTGTTAAGACAACGCGCCACTGCCTTAGCAAAAATTCGCCGGGCGCTAAACGAGTACGAGCGCCAGCTAAACAAGACACATAGCGACGAGGTGTGACAACATGACAGCATCTGTAGCGGCCACTGAATTGGCGAAACTGGGGAAATGTGAAGCGATGATCAAGAAAGTCGCCAGCCATCCTCGCCCTGCCCTGTCAAAGCGCCCACAATCGCCACAGGGGACAGATAGCACCCTTCGGGGTGAGTTCGCTCATTTCCGATATGAAGCGGCAGCCCTGCGTTTTATGAGCGGCACTGCGGGGGCTAAGCGTCGCATCTACCAGCTAGTGTTTTCAGCGACGGTAGCAGCGGGAGCATTGACAATGCTGGCGGCATGGACCACCAGCTAGAAAGTATCGACGGAACAATCATGAGCAAGAGAACCAAAGACAAAGACCTGGAGAAACTCGACGTAATCAAAGACTCACCGCAAATGAGCCTGTTTGAGATCATTGAATCTCCGGCCAAGAAAGACGACTACTCCAACACCATCGAGATCTACGATGCGCTGCCGAAGTACATTTGGGACCAAAAGCGTGAGCATGAAGATTTATCCAACGCTGTAGTGACACGACAATGCACCATCAGAGGCCAGCATTTCACGGTGAAGGTGAAGCCAGCCATCATCGAGAAGGATGACGGAAGAACCGTGCTGATCTACGCGGGACAGCGAGAGGAAATCCTTGAGGATGCTCTACGCAAGCTCGCAGTGAACGGGAAAGGCCATATCATCGAGGGCAAGGCTGGAGTCATGTTCACTCTGTACGAACTCCAGAAAGAGCTCTCGAAGATGGGTCACGGGTACAACCTGAACGAAATCAAGGAAGCAATCCAGGTTTGTCGTGGCGCAACACTCGAATGTATCAGTGATGACGGTGAAGCCTTCATCAGCTCCAGCTTCTTCCCGATGGTGGGACTGACCACCAGAGGTGAGTTTCGCAAGAAAGGCGGGAACGCCAGGTGCTATGTGCAGTTCAACCCGCTGGTAAACGAATCGATCATGAATCTGTCGTTTCGTCAGTACAACTACAAAATCGGAATGCAAATCCGCTCCCCTCTTGCACGGTACATCTACAAGCGAATGAGCCACTACTGGACTCAAGCATCACCAGATTCGCCGTACACGCCATCGCTTATCAGCTTCCTGACCCAGAGCCCTCGTGAATTGAGCCCACGGATGCCGGAGAACGTCAGAGCCATGAAGCTCGCTCTGGAGGCCCTCATCAAACAAGAGGTCATAAGCGACTACGACGCGAACCAGATCAAGGATGGCCGCAGAGTCATCGACGTGCGGTACGTCATAAGGCCTCATGAGAACTTCGTGAAGCAGGTGATGGCGTCCAACAAGCGTAAGCAGCAGACAGAGCTACGGGCCATCAAGCACGGCATGATCGACCACGACATCATTGATGAACCCCAACGTAAGGGGAGATAGCCACCAGAATCTCCCACCCCCCAGGGAAAAGAAAGATAGGCGCGTCAGCGCCTTTTTTTATGCCAGAAGAAAGCGCACAAGGTACGCCCACCAGGCAGGACCGGAAACGGAATGCCTC
Organism: Vibrio sp. YT-18; assembly: GCF_033337345.1. Lineage (NCBI taxonomy): Bacteria > Pseudomonadati > Pseudomonadota > Gammaproteobacteria > Vibrionales > Vibrionaceae > Vibrio > Vibrio sp. YT-18. Next base: position 36,626 of record NZ_JAWOQO010000026.1, read on the forward strand.
CGCATATGGGGGAGCTGCACGGATAGAGCGAACGTGACCCCAGATGCAGCGTGGGCTGGGGCTCTATATATGGGATCGCTGCACGGTAGTCGCAAGCTGAGTCTCAGTATCGTGCAAGCGTAAGCCACGACGAAGGATAAGTGCCATGCTGCTCCAGTGGTTCCCGTAGAGTGGTTCCCGTAAGGTATTGATAGTTAAAGGGTGAGGATGTGGGGGACCTGCACGTTATGAGATTTGATATGTGGGTACGTTGCACGAAAGCAGGTCCTGAACCTCTCGATATATGGGAACTCTGCACGATTGACGAAGCAGAACAAAGATTGACAGATCAGGACAAACCTAAAAAAGCAGTCAAAATGACTCTAATAGTCCATAAAGTGATCACGCGCACACAAAAAGAGGCCAAAAGTTATCCACATTTCCTGTGCATAAACGGGGTTTTGGTATATGGGAACGCTGCACGATCATATGTGGGTACGCTGCACGGTGCAAAAAACGACCAAAATTGACATGTGGGTACGTTGCACGTTCAGAAAATTGTATATGGGGCGACTGCACGTATGACCTTAGACATGTGGGAATACTGCACGAACACCAGATCTGATATGTGGGAACGCTGCACGAAAGCTCTGTTTTGTAAGGATTTTGTGGAAAAAAGAGGGGTTCCGTGTGGATAACAGTGGATAAGATCCAAGGGTATGTGGGGACGTTGCACGGCAACCTATGGGAACGCTGCACGGCAACCTATGGGTTTGTTGCACGGAATAAATATGAAAACACCAGTAATATCAATGTGTTGAGTGGTGATTTAGAACGCCTAACCTGTCTTTAACCGTTTTTAATCCTTTATACAAAGATCTAAAGATCTTTATATTTATCCTTTTGATCACTGAACAAAAAATAATCAACACTGTTTTTTTAGAAAAAAGTCTCGTATGCAAGGCCGAACAGGACGAGTATCACCAACAAGATAAGCATCGACAGCACAAAGTAACCAGACTCGTACATCACAGCTTTGATCACAGAAACGACGCTGATCGATCTTCCAGAGATCCTCCCGATGATCCACTGAAACGCAACGAACGAACCAAGCCCACAGATCAGAACCACCGCTACGGAGACAAGTGCATGTTCCCTCAGGACAGACTCACTCAGGAAACCATACTGCATCCCCATCAATACAAGCCTGCCAATGCCAAAACCCAGGCCCAATGCAACAGCTCCACGAACCAGCACGACCTTCAACGACTGGAGCCATGTCAGCTCAAGATCCATCCCCTTACGGGAAGACCGACGCACCAGCACCGTAGATATGCCCAACCCCAAAAACACCAAAAAAACAAAATCCAACATTGCCACCTCTGCACAAATCAATCAGAACCACAGGCCTCTCGGCCAAATGCGCCACCAGGGAGAACCCACTTCTGCCCCTCCGGCACAAAAATCGGGAGCGTGTAATCTTCTCTGGATACCTGCTCCAATGCCTCAACATCACTAATCTGTATCGGCGCAACAGCAGAACCTAAATCTATTACGTCGATTTTTTTTCTTGATACCGTCACACCAAAGGTTTGTTCATACTGAGCAATTTTCCCAGCTCGTTCAGGCCAGTAGTGACGGATCGTGGACCAGATACGCTGTGAGTTGTAGATGCAGGTCATACACGACGACCGGCTCCAGCCAAGGCGATAAGGGACTGGGGCCAGGATGCGGTGACGCTCGATTACTTCCCATACCTCCTCCTCAGTCCAATGAAGAACGGGCCTCCAGGCATCAACTAACCGTGCAGTCTTCCCATATCTTCTGTCACAGGCATGAGCCTCAAGCTGGTTGTACTTGGATCTGTTTGCACTTTCCTCCCGGCGCTCACCAGTGATGAAAAGGATCTTCTTCCCCTTGAAGCGCTCCTGGTTATTAAGAGCTCTGCGGCCAACATCGATCTTCAAGGCTGATGAGCACCACCTTGTTTGGAGTGATGGCGATTGCTGAGGGAAACGAAGGCGCGTACCAGGCTTAGAGCGCTTATGGTCTCTAGGCAGCACCAGAAGCCCCTCAGGCGTCTCTACACGATGGGGGTGGCTATAGGCATTGTCTTTGAGCATTTCGCCCTCAAAGCCGCCCTCAAGCCACGAGAAGTACATTGGGATACCCAGTTCTTCCCCGAGCTGACGACAGTAATCACGCATGAAGGCCCAATCCATCAACGAACTGCCTTCCTGACCATCAACATCATGGTGCCAGAACTCCACCTTTGACTTATCAACACCCATGTCCACCAGCCGCAAGTACGCAGCAATCGAGTCTTTGCCTCCAGACAGGCAAACAATGATGTGATCGTACAAACTCAGGTCCACATCCGGAGCGGAGAAGTACGTTGTTCTATCGTCACAACGCTGACTGGAAGATATGCCGGTAAGAACCGACTCCAGTGATGGCAACACCACCTGGTCATCGAACAAATCTCCTTGGTTTTCTCGTCTCAACATAAGTCGCTCTTTTTTCTTTACTGGGTTGTTTTTATGATTTACAGTATTATAAAATGATACTGTGAAAAGTAAAGTTTTCAGAACGACTAATCACTCAGGAGAACTTGATAAGCACCAGAAAGCAATCTAAAGGTGGTTTTTCGGTGAGGTTAGTTCAGGGGCAACCTGCCGCTGCTGATTGGAAATCATCAAGAAGTGGCTTTTTGGTGGGGTTACGGTTTGAAGGGGTGAGTATGTGGGAACGTTGCACGGTTAAAGGGGGCCGCACATGAAAACGATAAAGCGGTTCATCGTATGGGTGAATTACGGTCTTGAGGGTTGGAGCATTTTCGGATCGAGCGATGACTGGGATGAAGCGGTATCCATCCGTTCGGAAGCGATAGACGAATGCAATATTGACGAGGAAGACATCATCTTGGCAGAAAACAAAAACGAGCTGGTGGTAAAACCTGCGGCCAAGCAAATGACGGAGTGGCACCGGGAACTGGAAGCCGTCCTTATGACCTTGGATGACTGCCAGATGGAATGTGACGGTATGACATGGGCAGTAAGCCACCTACTCAATGAAGCGGGTGTACCTCATGACTGCATGTATGGCTTTGTGCGAAACGAACAGACCAAGGACATCGTGACACCGCATTTCTGGGTTGTCCTGGATGATGGGTGGCTGGTGGATCTGAGGCTACGCATGTGGCTGGGCGATCACGACAACATTCCTCACGGGGTATTCCATCCCGATAACGAGCCAGGACTTTTCTACAAGGGAGACCCGGTTCAAAACCATAAAGGGATGAGACTGGGCAAAGCCGTCCTGGACATCATGACCGACGGAAAACTTTCACATGTGAAAGTTCCTGAACGACAAGACGGAGAGTAATAGCGTGGAATTTGATTACGACAAGTCAGTATCAAACGCACATCTTGAGGCCGCAGGCTGGGGTATGGATGCCTTTAACCACTCCAACCCATTTGAGAGTCATGTCATCTATGTGCGTGACTACCGCAACGATCACATCCGCCTGTTCACCATCAAGCAGGCTGACTTCGACACGATAAAGCTGCCGCTTCACCTTACCTCCGACATGCTGGCTTCGGTGATCGCTGAGTTCGTATCGAAGGCAGCAAAAGGGAAGTTGAATACGAAGGAGTCCGACACGCTGGCTCCTGCCTTGGTTGGCTATGCCAAATCAACAGAAACCTACCGGAGCTGGCGGAGAGTTTCTGGAGCAACAGAGCGATTGCATATGGTCATCAATATCTATGCGGGTTCTGAATTGCTGAGACCTTTCATCGCTCGGGCTCCTGAGACCGTCCTGACGACCCAAGAGCTACTGGTCTTCTCATCACAGGTTAAGAGCATGGATGTATCCAATCATCCAGAGTGGTTTAGGGGCCGGAGGTAGTCATGAAGCCAGTTCTCTGGATATTCGTCCTGATCATCGCCCCTTTCGTCATTGCGAAAGTGGACCAATGGCGCAAACGCGGCATTGGAGACACCTGGGCGTGGTGGAAATCAGAGAACATGCCTTATGAGCTGCGCTCGGCCACTCTGTTTTTGTCCGAACAGGACATATCAACCACACAGCCGGTGCCCATGCACGGCAGGGTTGATCAGGTGTACCAAACCAAGAATGGGGTTCTCATTCCCTTGGACACCAAGCTGCGCCAGGTAAACCACATCTATGAGTCGGACATTATCCAGCTCTCGGTTTACCGGGTAATTCTGTCACACAAGTACAAGGCACCCGTTGCCAAGTACGGCTATGTCCGAACCGTTGTTGAGACAGCGGACGGGGATAGAGTCCGTTACATCAAGACAAACCTTCTCAGCGAAAAAGAAGTGGTCAAGCTGTGGCACCGCTATCAATCCATCCGTTCTGGTCAGGTAAAAACCTCCTGTTCCTGTGGCGGAAAGTTTCACATGTGAAAGTTCTGGATTGAATCAGGGTTGCCCGAATTGGGCAGCTAGGCGGGGTTGCATTTTTGAAAAGTCCTGTACGCTGGTTGGTATAGGAGGTGAATAGTGGCCCAGCTTAAACATAACCGCTTCGTCATGTTGGGGTCCTTGGTAGCGACGGTCGTAGCTGCCGCCAATGGCTTGAGTTTTCTCACCCTTATGGCTGGTGGAATGACCCTTCTCCAGTTCATGGCTTGGAAGCAACAAGATGCTGTCCGGAGCCGGTTTAAAGCTGCGAAGGATGCGTTTGAAGCGTTGAACGTCATTGCGTTCGACAAGCACTGGGTAGGTTCAACCGCGACGGTCGCCAAAGTGTCGAACATGATCACTCCGCCCGAACGACTGGATAAGCCCTGGGCGGTGCAAGTTCTGGCCGTGACCAAAGGTGGGACGTGGTTCGCGGTGGATCTGCAAGTGACCGGCACTGACAAGGTTCAGATGCTTAGCCTCCACCAGCTTAGTGAAAAGGCGGCAAAGACCATGCTGGCCTTCGACCTCGAAGTGTATGAGAAATTTTTCGGAAAACCTGATGTTGCATGAGGACAATGTGATGGAAAAAGTCAAAAGCGTAGATGCCGTGGAGTTCACGGCAGCAGATAAGAAGGCGATGACCCATGCGGCATACGCCCAGTGTTTCTTCATTCTGGCCCAAGTGATGGCATTCCCTTCCCTGGGGGTGGCTGGCGCTATGGTTGCTGCTCTGTGCGGCATGATGCCGTGGTTGACCAAGTTCGCCAAAGAGGCTCCATCGAAAGCCTTTGGCATGGTGATGGCTTCACTCTGCCTTGCTCCTGTGTACGGGAAACTCTGTGAGCTGGTGGTCCACGCGATTCAGGGAGCTTGAGCTTATGGGGGTAGTACGAGTTCCCTACCTCTTGGCTGAGCTGAAAGAACGCGGATGTGCTGATGAATCTGCTCTGGCGCAGGTTATGCAGCCTGGATGCCGAATTGGAGAGGAAGACCTGCGGAAGTTGGCCGCAAATTTAGGGCTTGAAGTGTCCGAGCTGGCACCAGCGCCAGAGAACGCGGCCAACACCCGGTTCAAAGCAAAGCTGAGAGGAGGTTTGGCCTCCTTTCTTTTTGAGTACGACGGCTGTTTCCGACATGCAGAAGGCTCCAGCCATGCAGAAATGTTGGGTATCGAGCAAGAAGACGACATAGGTCTTCCGAGTCGAGCTGCTGACGCCATGCTCCTGGAGAAGACGCTTTACCAGGTAATCGCTCGGGCTAAGTACATGCTCGGCAAAATCGACAGCAAGTTTGTCAGGTCAGAACAAGCAATCGAGTTCCGTGAGCAACTTGCTCCTGGGATCTTCAAACCAGGTTACAGAGGTTTCCGATTCAAGGAGGCTGCCGCTGGTGATTTGCCTACTGTCATGATTGACGGTCGGAAGTTCAACTGCGTTGCCAGCATAGCCAGAGCACATGGACTTGATCCGGTAACGGTGCGTAGGCGCATTGCGGACACCGGGAAGGCCGCAGACAAACTCTCCAATGATGAGTGGAAGCTCATCCTCGCCAAGAAAAAAGGTAAAGGGAAACCCTTCACCTATCTGGACAGGACCTACAGCAACATTGCTCAGTTCTGTCGTGAGCATCAGCTCAACACCAACCTTGTTTACCAGAAAGTCAAAGACCGGGCTGATAGCGCTGATGAAGAGTTCTGGGGACTGATAATCGAAACATGCAAAAGGAAAAACTAATGGCAGAAAACAAAGAGATCCCCTGGGAGAAAGAACTCATTGAGAAGTACATGTTCACCCTGCATAAAGAGCAGGTGAAAGACCGGCGCTGGCGGACCATGTTGCGTGTGCTTCGCGCATCTGGTTTCGTGCTTCTCATGATCGGCTTCATCATTTTGGCATCTAATCCGGGTGGGATGCCGTGGCAAAGCGCCAAGGCAGGAGCCCCTCACACCGCGTATATCAACATCCGTGGTGAAATTGCTGCTGGCACTCTGGCCGATGCTGATCACCTTATCCCGTCCATCCAAGCTGCATTCGACAACCCGAACTCACAAGCTATCGTGCTTCGCATAAACAGCCCTGGCGGTAGCCCGGTTCAAGCAGGACGGATTTATGACGAAGTGAAGGCGCAGCGAGCCCTTCATCCGGAGAAAAAGGTCTACGCCATCATTGATGACATCGGTGCCTCTGGCGGTTACTACATCGCCTCTGCTGCGGATGAAATCTATGCTGACCGCGCCAGCCTTGTCGGTTCTATCGGCGTCATCAGCTCGGGGTTTGGATTCACCGGCTTGATGGACAAGCTCGGCATCGAGCGCCGGGCTATCACTTCCGGAGAGCACAAAGCGCTTCTCGACCCATTCTCCCCTCTTACCTCTGACATGAAGAAATTCTGGGAGGGCGTTCTATCGAAAACCCACCAGCAGTTCATCGAACGAGTGAAGGCTGGGCGGGGTGATCGACTGAAAGACGACCCAGAGGTGTTTTCTGGATTGCTCTGGAACGGGGAGCAGGCCAAAGACATTGGGCTGATTGATGGCCTGGGTAGTTTGAACTCCGTGGCGCGAGACGTCATCCACCAGAGCAACTTGGTGGACTACACACCAACCGAAGACATCATCCGGCGACTGACCCAACGAGCGAAGCTCGAAGCCAGTTCCTTCGTGCAAGAACTCAGCGCTGTGAAAGTTTACTGATAGGAGCAGTTTGATATGACAGAACAAAGTACCAAATCACTACGTCTCGGGGTTGTTGCCGCCATTCTTTTGGGGCTCGTAGGAACCGGGTTCGGGATCTACCAGTTCGTGAAAGAGAAGGATCTGGCGCAAGAGATCGCCAACGTGAAGTCTACGGTCAACCAGGTGAAGGATGCCGAAGGCGTCACCTTCAAAAGCAAGGCAGAGTTTGAAGCTGCTGTGGCCGAAAGCATCAACAAGTTTGTCGCGCAGAAACAACAAGCCGACATCGATCAGAAGTATGCCCAGTTCGAGGCAGCACCTGAGAAGGTCGAAGAAGGCAAACACATCTACGGGGACCTTGGTGCTCGGTTCACGCTGGTGGAGTTCTCCGATATGGAGTGCCCATTCTGCAAGCGATTCCACGACACACCCAAACAAATTGTGGATGCCAGCAAAGGCAATGTGAATTGGCAGTGGAAGCACATGCCTCTCGATTTCCATAACCCGGCAGCTCACAAGGAAGCTCTGGCCGCTGAATGTATTGCTGAGCAGAAGGGCAACCGTGGCTTCTGGGTCTTCGTTAACGACATTTTCCACCATACCCAGGGGAATGGTGGCGGTGTTGCTGACCTGGCCTCTGTTGTCACTGGTGTTGGTGCTGATCTGGATGCGTTCCGGGAGTGCCTCGGCTCAGGAAAGTACGAAGACAAGGTTGAAGCTGACATCCAGAAAGCCAAGAGCTATGGCGTCAACGGGACACCAGCCACTTTTGTAGTGGACAACCATACCGGCAAGAGCCAGCTTCTCGGCGGCGCTCAACCGGCGCAAGCCATCATGGCCGTGATGCGAAAAATGATGATTGAGTCGCAACAAGACGACTCCGCGAACCAATAAAAACTTTCACATGTGAAAGTGGAGTGAGAACTGATGATCAAGATTACAACTAAATTGGGATGCCTTCTGGCGGGGCTGCTTGTCCTGTCGGCTTGCTCAAGCGTCCCTCAGCCAAACAACGAATACGCGAAGGCCTTGGATGATACCAAACAGGTATGCGCTGCCTGTGCCCTGGTTGGTAATGACCTGCTGGTTGCCCTCAACAAGTCATGCGACACCCCAATGACCCCCGAGACTCTTACAAGCGTCATGAACAGTAACCCGATGTTTGCCGCCATGATGGCAATTAACTCCATAGGTGGAACCGACTTCTATCAGGTTTACCGTGATGCGGCCATAGACACCCTGCGGTGCAATGAAATGGACAGTTGGCCTGATCGGACCAAGGTGCGTTTCCAGCAGCCCGACATGCAAAAGGCGCTGGCCTTGAGGGTTTCTGCCAGACAGCAGAAGGCAAATTAACTTTCACATGTGAAAGTCAGGCTCTCCGGGGCCTGATTTCACTATGAGGTGAATCTATGGAGTTACAAGAAGCAAAAGAGGCTCTCGATAGCCTTCATCCACACAAGGCCTCAGCGCCTTTGAGGCTTGTCATCCACCAGCCAGGTGGGATTGGTGGAACCCCTACAGTGGGGGTGAAAGCTATTCACGCAGGCTTTGACTGGGACAGCAACACCATCCTGATCTATCCGGAAGAGCAGCTCACCCGGTTGACGCCGGATGAGGTCGCCGCCATCACGAAGTCAGTATCGAAAGGACAGTCCTGGCATTCATATCAGCAGTTCAAGAAGTATCGGGAGCAGTTGGCCGAAGCCACGGAAGAAATTAATAGGCTCAGAGCTGAGCTGGGCAGGTATCAGAATAACGGGAGGGGGTAATGCTAAAACGCGGAATTATCAATCTCGCTGCTAGTTACATCATTGTTGATGCCCTACTCCGGAATGCAGCAATTTGGATCTTTGGCTTGTCCTTCTCCGTTGGTGGCACTTACGTCACTGGCGAGGCCAGTACATGGGTCGTTTACCTAGCCACTTCTGGTGCCATGACACTCTGTTCTGTCGTAACAGCCTACCTGCTCGTGACCTATCACCGCTGGGGGCTGATGACGGCCAGGGTCTGGTTGCTATTGAGTGCCTGCCTAAACGGCTATGCCGTCTATTTGAGTAGCCACAACATCCAGTTGGTGGTGGCACTGCTTTCCAGCCTGTTTATTGCTTTGTGGATGCTCAAGACCCTTGAGCAACCAGCAGTGAAGGGGACGTACAAGGTAATCGCTGATCTTCACCGTCAGCTATGGGGAATGTTGAAGGGGCAAACACAATGACGACGAATACTCAAAACGCGAACGCCAACCAGGTTCGGTCTTTACGCGACATGCTTGTCCCCGCCCTGTTGTTCTATGTGGTGATGACGGCCATGTTTGTGGGTCTTGACGCATTCATGGATAAACCCACCAGCATGAACCTGCCATTTATGCCGTTCCTTGTCTCGATGGTGAGTTTTACCAGTGACGCACGTCGAGCGTGGGACTGGCGAAACGGGACCAAGGTTGTAGCTGTATTGACTGCGGTAGCCATGCTGTTGGCATTCATCTATCAGCTCGCGGTCGGAGAGATGAATCTCTTAGGGGTTGGTATATACCCGGCCACAGCCATCCTTCTGTTGGCAATCTCCTGGGTGATTCGCGCTATCGGAAAGACAGCACCTTTCCAGTTCCTGGGGAGACACCTGGCGCGGTTTGGTGCATCGAAGTGGGTCCAGCGTACCGCCGCAGTCATTGTGCTCGCGGGAGGCCTTGCCATCACTATCTATGCCTACTGGCTTAACCACGGGAGCTGATGATGATCATTGCAACGAAGAACGGCTTTCTGGTGGCCGCAGAACTAATCAGGGAAGAGGCCGGGTACTGGCTACTACAGCCTCGTGACCAAAAGACGCCGGTCAGGGTGAATAAGCAGGATAACAATAAACGCGCTTTCACGCATATGGGAGACGCCCTTCGCTGGGCCGGTGATCCTGAGCTTGCAAAGCAATTCGATGCCGAGGGGGAAGAACATGCAAATTCGTGACTACATGACAAAGTTGTTTGACGCATTTGGTGATGTGGAGGAAGTCACCCGAGAAATGCTTCTGGAGCAGGCGGAGCTCATTCATACGATCAGCGATAAGTGTCAGAGCACAGGCCTGTTTCTGGATAGTCAGGTTCGTTTCAACCAGTTCGTTCAAGAGATTGAGGCTGACGACAAGGTAGAGGATCGGTTGCTTCATGCTTGGTGCTGGGTAATGGACCGAATAGTGAAGGCTCCAACATCCTTTCACATGGATGGGGCTGTGATTTTGACAATGCCTCTGGTCGCCAGATACCTGCCACCGGTTGAACAGGAGCCGGAAACCATCGTGGTGAATCTCGATGAGGACTACAAGGCTCCTGTAGGCAACCAAACGCTCTGCGAGCTCGTTATGGAACGGAGGCATTGGCCGCAAGGTGCAACCTGTGCGACCCAAGAAGCGGACGGGGGAGTCCTCTACTGGGACGCCCCGGTTGATGTGGTAGAGGAAGGCAGAAAGGTCGCCGGTAAGCACGGCATGATGGCCGAGATCGGATTGAAACATCAGGTTGATGCCTGGTATGCAGATATGGACGAAACACGGCTCGCAACCGATTGGAACACCGCCGTCATTACGCCTCACTGCTTGCTGCTTTCCTATCTGGATGTGCTTCAAAAGAACAAAGTTCCCTTTGATGAAGGTGTGCAGCTCGCTGCCGAATGGGTGAAGCAACTTGGCGGGGAATTTCGTGAAGACACTGAGGAAGCGCCGGAAGCTGAGGCTTCAGTGCTTTCCCTGGGGAGAGCCACGGCTCATTGCTTTAAACCCTATCCGGACACAAAAAATTTCTATTACGAGGCCTAAGCCTCACCCAAACAGGAGGATCAACATGCGATACCAGGTATTTAAAACGAAGGAAGGGGGCCAGCCGGTGTTTACGGCACCGTGGTACTGGTTGGCCTCTGCCATTGCTCACTGGTCATCTCTTAACTGGGATGCCTGTCGAATCGTAGACAGCAAGGTGGATGAAACAAGGCTCTGTTGGGCCAAGGCTCTACCGGCTGGGAAAAAAAAGTAATTTGGATGGAGTGATTATGAGGTTAGGTTTTGTGAAAAATACGGGGGTTTCAGCGTTCCTGGTAGCCATGCTGGTGGTGGCCCCTCAGGTATGGGCAGAAACCTTTACTGCGAAGGTTGTGGGGGTGTCTGACGGTGATACGGTCAAGGTCCTGACTGAACAAAGCTGTGACTCCGGGAAAGATTGCCGGAGCGGCAAAATCCAGTACCGGGTAAGGCTGGCGGAAATCGACACCCCAGAGAAGAAACAACCCTACGGCTCAAAGGCGAAACAGGCGTTGTCCGATCTGGTGTTTGGTCGAATGATTAAAGTCGAGCAAATCGACAAAGACCGTTATGGCCGTCTGGTCGCCAACCTTTATGTCGATGGCAAATGGGTCAATGCCGAAATGGTCCGTTCTGGGAGTGCGTGGGTGTACCGGCAGTACGCCAAAACACCGGAGCTGTTCAAGCTGGAGGCCGAAGCCAAAGCCGATAAGCGAGGTCTCTGGGCATTACCGGAATCGGAGAGAACTCCCCCTTGGGAGTGGCGAAGAAAGCACTAACCACACCCCAGAGTATGCAGGTGTAAACAGTAACCAAGAAAACAAACAGGAATAACGATGAACAAAAGTGAACTGATTATGAAAGTGGCCGAAGACGCTGACATTAGCAAAGCAAAGGCCGAAGCTGCGGTAAATGCGCTGATCAACTCAGTGACAGAGGAGCTTAAAGCGGGTGGGACAGTAGCGCTCACTGGGTTTGGTACTTTCCACGTTAAGGAACGCGCAGCGCGAACCGGGCGGAATCCCCAGACTGGAGAGAACATCCAGATCGCGGCGGCCAACATTCCTGGGTTCAAAGCTGGTAAGGGGTTGAAAGACTCCGTGAACTAGATCTTAATCATGTGACACATGAATAAGGTTTACATAAGGCTCCTTCGTGGGAGCCTTATTCATATCAGACATGAATAAGGGGAAGGGATGAGATTGTCGTCAACTCAAAAAGACGTTTTGTTCATTCTATACGCAATTGAGGCCGGTGGAAAAGCCGAGCCTGTACCAGGTGTAAAAATACTGGAGATGATCAATTCAGCTCGCCAGAGCGGTATTCATGGAACGAACTTCCGAACGTCATGCCACACGCTGGTGGAGAACGGCCTGTTGAACAAGTACCGGAATGCTTCTCTAAAGCTGGCCTTTAGGCTGACCGACGATGGCAGGGAACGTGCAGGAGAGATATACCGAAAACGGCTGGAAGAAGAGCAAGAGAAGTAATACGCCCCATAACGGGGCGTATCGAGTTAAACGGCAAAGCCGTAGTGGGTGCCGTCCGGAAGTTCAACATCGAGGCGTAGCTTGCCACCGGAGGCCTCAACGTACCGCTTAATGGACGACAGCTTGAGATCTCGTCCAGGTTTTTCCATCTCGGAGACTGTCGGCTGTCTTACACCCAGAGATGCAGCAATTTCCCCCTGGGTAAGGTTCATGCGATCACGAAGCTCTGCCAAGTGGATGTTCAGTAACATCTCAGTGGCCGCTTTCTGTGCTTTGGCAACAACCTCAGGCTTTTCTGTTGCCAGCATTTGGTCAAGAGTTCTTGCCATAACGTCACTCCTTCTTCAATTTATCCAAGTGCGCCGCAAACTCACGGTCTGCAATTGGGATCATTACTTCATAAAACCTTTTCTCGTCCCCGGTCTTGTTACCGGCGCAGAGAAGAATCCCCTTACGCTTTGGATCGAACGCAAAGAACGCTCTGATAGGATCTCCTTTGCTTTGGACCCGAAGCTCTTTCATGTTGCTGTAGGATGAACCGTTAACAGTATCCGCGTATGGCCTCGACAGCATGGGGCCTCTATCTCGCAGCACCATCATCGAAGCCAGCACGTTTGCTCTATCGGTATCATCCAGAGCATCGAACCACTCATCAAAGGTGTCGGTTGTCTCGATGACCCACATGATTTCTCCTTACTTAATATAGGTGCAATCCTATATAGATTCAAACCTATAATCAAGAAAAATCGGCGGCGATGGGGGCCGAAATGTCAGTAAGTAGTCATGTGACTAAAATAGGGGGTAGAATAAGCCTCGATATAGTCATGTGACTAAAAGGTGTCCTGAATGAACAACCTACCCCTACTGCTCGATGCAAGAGAAGCCATTGACTACTACCACCAGCATCCAGGCATGACTGATGCAGAAAAGGCCTATGTGGTCGCGTTCCTAAGCGGAGAGGGGCGTTCAAACAGTCAGATCAGAGAGGATCTGGGTATTGAGAAGGTCTATACGGTTACACACCTGAAACGCGCCGGTACGCTATCGGAGGAAGAGCTAACACTCTGGCTCAGAAATCCACGCAAGATCACCCTGGGGCATGTGAGGGCCGTGGCTAAGTTACCTTTCAGCAAGAGAGAAAAGCTCCTGAGGGATCTCCTGCATACCAGGACACCGGTTCATAAATTTGAGGCGATAGCGAAGGGCAAAGAAGTGGACAGGGATGCAGACATTAAGCGCCTGGAGACCCTGATGAGCGATGCTACGGGTAGGCCTATCAAAGTTCGCTATAACCCCGCGAAGCGCTCCGGGGAACTGACGCTGGGATTCTTCACGCTCGATGACCTGGATGACGTGTGCAAGGCTTTGGGGTTTGATCCAAGCGAGCAGATGTAAACCAGAAAACTTTCACATGTGAAAGTCTTGCAAGGTGTCTTTTTATTGTTTACAGTATCATAAAATGAATCTGTAAAGGTGCGCGATGAATGTGCTTCCAACGAAAAGCTGGCCTTGGGCGTTATAACTCAACCAGACCTGAGTGGCTGGCGGCGTACCGAAACGCAAGATGTATGAGAAGCTCAGGTAAAGAACCTGATGCTTCTCTTTCCGGGATAGCTTGGAAGGCGCAACTCATTGTTGCCCATGAAAGAGGCAGAATTGACAGCCTGGCTGTCCCTTTGGATGCCAGATTGATAGCAAAGAACCTCATCGACGAGATCCTTGCTGAGGAGAACTGATGGACGAAAAAATTACCTACGAAGAAATGCTTGAACAACTCGACCAGAAAGGCATCCGCGTCACCAACGGGGCGAGACGGCTTTATGTCGCGTTGAACAACGGAGTCAAAGCTGAGGTGCTGGGTAACTGCGGTCCCGCCACAATCAGCTTGGTTGACGGGATGATTGTTGTGGAAGAGCAGACTCTCCACTAAGGGCAGCAGCATGGGCAAAAAAGTACACATCATTTGTGGAAAGTGCGGCAGTGACGAGATGAACTTTGTCATCAATGAACACTGTCCAGACGATCCCCAGAATGTTGCCAGTATGTCCTGCTCAAATTGTTGCGAACTGACAGGCATAGCCGAGTGGTCGGAATTTAATGGACGTGAGCTGAAAGGTGAAGCCGTCGCCCTATCAACACCGGCAAACGTGAATGCTCTTCTAGGATTGCTTCGCCAGGCGATGGACAGCGTTGAGTATCGCCTCTATGGCGGGGACATGTCATTGAGCGGTAATGATGCTGCCGAACTCATAGACCTCCAGGAGCGAGCTGAGAAGGTCTTGTCTGTTCTTCGGAGTGATCAGCATGAGTGATTTATACGAACCGCTTGAGTTTGTGTTCTGCGGCTTTAGGAAAGGGGACGCTGGGCTATTTATCTCGGTAGCCACTTTGCGCGATGGTGTTTTAGGCCGTGAGATGTATTTCTCAAAGGGAAAAAGCAAAAGGCGCTGGGTTGTCGGTGGCATTTACTCAGGGGCCTCGTTTTCGGACAACGGAGCAAAAGGTCTGGATGATGCTCATTACGTTAAAGCATGGGAAGTGCAAGGCGACAAGATAGAGTGGCAAGCAAAAAGCGAGCAAGCCGAAGCCTTGGCGCGAAGCGAGAAACTTGAAGCCGACGATAGGAAGCGCAATGAACTCGAAGAGCTGATGCTACCCATCAGGAAGCAATATGGGGCATTAACAAAGCGACGTGATAGGGCAGGGGCCGCAGCTCTTGAAGAAGCTGTCCTGAGAGCGCTGAGAGCGCCCATCAGGAAGGCTGAGGAGAAATAACCGTGGAGCCAGTCTTAGCTAAAGCATTCGCCGGTTTTAAAGTCGTAGCTGTAAGTGCCCATCAGATTGGCTTTTCGGCTTTTCTTGCCATTGGTGTTTGCTGGCGCTTTAGGGGTCGCAAGTACGCCATAGAACAGGATACCAACAAGTGCCGCTTGCCACGCGAAAACAGCAACCAGAATCCAAAAAGCAGCAGCCAGAACCGGCAGTTTGTGCAGAAGGTTGAGCACCGACTTGGCCCAAATCACTGCCGGGATAGCCAGCACTGCGTAACCCCAGTTGGTGGCCTCAAGCATAGCCAGGCCAAGAATAACAACAGCCATCAGCGCGATATTCAGTACATGTTTCATGGTCATCTCTCCTTTTCAACTTACACTTTTATCCTATCACAGCATTAAAAAATGCAACTGTGAAAGGGCATTTTTCATTCAAAAAGAGGTGACACTTTGAGTGCAATTATCAGCAAGTGCGGCATGTACAGATACCGTCTGGAAAGGGATGTGCAACCCGAAGGCCTTGTGTTCGGTTATTTTGGTGTAAACGGCTCTACGGCCACGGCCACCGAGGACGATCACACGGTCAGAAAGTGGATAGGGTTTACCAAGGTCAACGGAGGGAGGCGATTCATAGTCGGTAATGCTTTTGCTTTTCGGGCGACCGACGTTCGAGAGCTGGCTACGGCGGTTGATCCTGTCGGGCCTGAAAATGAAATCCACTTGGAAAGGATTATTCGGGATGCTGATGTCTTGGTGCCCTGCTGGGGGAGCCGAACTAAGCTGCCTAAGTCTTTGCATGTTCATTTGGACAGGCTTTTAGAGCAGCTCGTTGCATCTGGGAAGCCGGTATTGGCATTTGGCGTGACTGGTTCGGGGGACCCGAAGCACCCACTAATGCTTGGATATTCGACAAAACTTGTGCCCTGGGGAGGAAAATAATTATGTCGATGCTTGAAGCACGTTACTTCGTGGCAAAGATAAGCGATGCACAGGCCGTGCTCTGCGATGAGGAGCTGGCGACACTGGAAAGGCTGATCCGGAAGGTTGATGATGGCCGCAGAGCAAATGGCAAGAGCTCGCTTACTTGCGTTGTTGTCGAAGAAGATTGGCCGAACTGGCAGCAAACGGTTGACTCTGTACTTTCACTTGCTGACGGGAAAGACAACGATTGGACCAATGCCACACCAGAACAAATCAAGGCCTTTTGGGTCGATGACTCAGTTTGGAAAACTCTGGATGGCCGGGATAAATGGATTGAAGATCTCGACCTGCTGGTGGACGGTTCCCCGGTGGCTTCTGAGTGGGAACCTTTTGGCTTGGAATCAGGGCAGTCTGTCGTCATACGAGGCGGATGGATAGAAGGGAATGCCTTGAGTGATGATGGCGTACCGCTAGTGCAGGCATTCGTCGCTTGGAAACAGGGCCAAGACAACCACTAAAGGAAAATTACTTCGGAAGGGCGGCTATGGCCGCTTTCTTTTTAATATTTACAGAATCACATAATGATACTATGATGTTGTTAATTTACTTGGGGAGGCGCTTATGCTCACTGCTAAATGTATAGGGTGCGGATGCACCGATGATCACGCTTGTGTTGAAAAGGCACTGTTGCAAAGTTAGCGATGAGGCAGCCTTTTGTCTTATTCAAAGGCCTTACATTTCAAAAACTCTGCTTACC
>NZ_JAWOQO010000268.1:0-1052 GCF_033337345.1 Vibrio sp. YT-18
TGCGTTCCAAATCGGCTTTATGCTGTTCATTCCGTTTTTGATCATCGACTTGGTGGTCGCTAGCGTCTTGATGGCCATGGGTATGATGATGCTATCGCCAATGATTGTATCGCTGCCGTTTAAGTTGATGCTGTTTGTGTTGGTGGATGGTTGGAACTTGATATTGTCGACCTTAGCCGGCAGTTTTGCCCTTTAGATTGGCACAGAGAAAAGAGGTAAGACATGACTCCTGAAATGTTTGTCGAGCTTTTCCGTGAGGCACTGTGGATGGTGTTGATCATGGTCTGTGCCATTATTATCCCTAGTTTGCTCATCGGTTTGGTCGTGGCGATTTTTCAAGCCGCGACGTCAATTAACGAACAGACATTAAGCTTCTTACCTCGTTTGATCGTGACTTTGTTAGCTTTGATGCTGTTTGGTCACTGGATGACGCAAATGCTGATGGAATATTTCTTCGGCTTGATTGAGCGCTTGCCTCAGGTTCTGTACTAGAGGCTGGTATGGAGTATCCCACTCAAATCATCTTAGACTGGATAGCCAATTATTTTTGGCCGTACGTTCGTATCTCGTCGATGTTGATGGTAATGACCGTTACTGGCGCTCGCTTTGTTTCTCCTCGTATTCGTTTGTATCTCGGCCTTGCGATTACTTTTGCCGTGAGGCCCGCTATTCCTGCTGTTCCGCAAGACATTCAACTGCTCTCATTTCGTGGTTTTATGACCATCGCAGAGCAGATGATCATTGGCGTCGCGATGGGCATGGTGACGCAATTTATGATCCAAACGTTTGTGTTGCTCGGGCAAATCCTTGGTATGCAATCGAGCTTGGGTTTTGCGTCGATGGTCGATCCTGCCAATGGTCAGAACACGCCATTGCTCGGTCAATTGTTCATGTTCTTGACCACCATGTTTTTCCTCGCAACCGATGGTCACTTAAAAATGCTGCAACTGGTGGTGTTCAGCTTTAAAACCCTACCGATAGGGTCGGGCACGCTTACCGCGGTGGATTTTCGTGATATGGCGGGTTGGCTTGGTATTATGTTCAAAACTGCT
>NZ_JAWOQO010000269.1:0-1051 GCF_033337345.1 Vibrio sp. YT-18
AGCAGGCGAACTTCGGTTGGTGAGCCTAGCTCTTGAGTCATTTCCTCCGACATCAAATCAATCGACATCGCATGGTTAAACTCAACCGCCTTCTCGCTGTTGATGCTGTGAACTGTCACGCCCAACCTTTCTAATAACTGGCGACGCAATGGTGCATCCGATTTGAGCGGGCCATCTTCATCGAGAACCAGATTCAACTCATGAGCAAGAATTTTGTTGAACTGTTGCAGGCTTGGCATCAACGCGTAGTTAAAAACGGCGTAATAAGAAAAGACTTGGCTAGCGAGAAGCAAGGAGATGAACAGTAGAATAGATTGTGTCAGTGAACTTCGGATTCGCATGGAAATTTCCTGATGATCCTAATTGCGAAAACCTCGACCACCAAATAAGAAGGAAATTTGATGGCCGAAGTTTTAAAAACCGATTGCCGGTTAAGGGAGTAAGAATTACGACTCTTTGCCGTCTGGGACAAATACGTAACCTAAACCCCATACGGTCTGGATGTAGCGAGGTTTGCTCGGATCGTCTTCCAGCATGCGGCGTAGACGAGAAATTTGTACGTCGATAGAACGCTCCATCGCCGAGTATTCACGACCACGCGCCATGTTCATCAGCTTATCACGCGACATTGGCTCACGCGCGTTGGTTACCAGTGATTTCAACACCGCAAATTCACCCGATGTTAATGGCATCGCCTCATCACCACGGAACATTTCACGCGTGCCGAGATTTAAACGAAACTCGCCAAACTCGACCACTTTTTCTTCCGTACTTGGCGCGCCCGGTAGCTCAACCGTTTGGCGACGTAAAACCGCTTTAATACGAGCGAGTAGTTCACGCGGGTTGAACGGTTTAGGTAGGTAATCGTCCGCACCAACTTCCAAACCAACAATACGGTCAACCTCGTCACCTTTTGCTGTCAGCATCAGAATTGGCAACATGTTATTGGCGTGGCGTAAACGGCGACAAATCGACAAGCCATCTTCGCCTGGCAACATCAAATCCAATACCATTAGGTGAAAGTTTTCGCGTGTTAGTAGGCGATCCATTT
>NZ_JAWOQO010000270.1:0-1050 GCF_033337345.1 Vibrio sp. YT-18
ACGATTGAAACGACGATCAGCGACAGCCGCACCACCATTACCCCGATGCCTGTCGATAATCAGGATATCCGTTCGATGATCGATATAGCACCGCATGACATTGTGGAGTTCACGATCACCGCGAAGACTAACCCGTTAGCCGCGAGTGATATCACCAACACGGCAACGGCGGATCTCAACGGTACGCAGCAGCATTCAAGTGCCACTGTTCAGCCTCAATCTCAGGGGATCTCGATTGAGAAAACCGCAGACACCCAATATTACGTTCCGGGTGCAGAAGCGACGTTTCGCGTCAAAGTGAAGAACGAAGGCACAGTCCCAGCGACAGATGTGGCTGTAAAAGACGCCATTAGCAACCTTGAAGTCGTGCGTCTTGATGGTACATCGGTAAAAGCATTCGACTCTTGGCGCATTGAGGTGAATAAAGCGAATGCGGAAACAGAGATCACCAACATGCCGGGCGTGAATTCCGACATTGATTCAACGCTAACGATTGCTGCGAATGATGAAGTGGAGTTTGTGATTACAGGGTTAGTGAACCAATACGCTACTGGCGAAATTGAGAATACTGCTAGCGCCACATTCCGTGGTGAAACGCAAGATTCAACAGCGACACTGCTGGCGATGCCGGAGTCGGTCAAACTTGAAAAAACCGTTGACGATGAGTTCTACCGTCCGGGAGAGAGTGTTACTTACCACGTGGTGTTAACGAATGAATCGGGTTCATTTACTGAAGAGATGATACTGAAAGATCTGATCTCAGAACTGAAGGTCAACACCATCAACGACACTCAAGCTGAAGCATTTACCAGTTGGCGTATGACCAGTTCATACAACGATGAACGAACCATCGTTCTGCCGCAAATTCAGGGCGACAATCTGGATGTAAACAGTCGCGTGGTTCTTGCACCAAACGACACGTTAGACATTGAGATTAAAGGTGTGGTCAATGCAGACGCGATGGGCGAAATCACCAACCATGCTTACGCATACGACAAATCGGAAAGCGATGTTTTGGCAGAAGATGTCGCCATTATCAAACCGCAACCA
>NZ_JAWOQO010000271.1:0-1049 GCF_033337345.1 Vibrio sp. YT-18
TAATTGCACCCAAAGAAGATGTGGTGATGAAGGTGAAAACCACCAAGCCTGCCATCCAGTTTTATTCAGGTAATTTCTTAGCCGGTACGCCAGGTGCAAGTAAAACTTACGAACGCTATGACGGCCTAGCATTGGAAACGCAGTACTTTCCAGACGGGCCAAACAAACCAGAATGGGGACTCAACAATGGGGTGTTGAGCTCTGGGGATTGCTATCAGCATCAAACTACTTATCAGTTTGAATTTTAGATAGCACTTCTGCCCTTTGAACTTGCAGCGGCAGCGATGCTGCAACTCCAACGACTTTGGGTGTTATGGTGGGCTACATGCCCACCTTTTTTGTTTTTGTCGAAGAGGTTCGAACGATGAGCTCACCCTCTACTTTGCGTTTGTTAGAAAGCAACGGTTGCCCTTCAATCAGTGCCATCAACGATTCGATTGCGAGTTTACCCATGTCTGAATAGGGCAGTTCAACCGACGTTAATGCTGGAAAGCTTTCAGAGGCGATTTGCTGATTATCGTAACCGACAACGGCAACATCCTGAGGAATCTTCAACCCCAACTCCGCTATCGCTTGGTAGCACCCCATTGCCATATAGTCGCTGCCACAGAAAATCGCTTCTGGCGGCTGCTCCATATTCAGTAGTGCCAGTGTTTGCTGGTGCGCTTCTTTTAGCGACCAGTTTGCATCGACTAAATACTCTGAGTTAGGAATGATGTCTGCATCAATGAGAGCCTGGCGATAACCATCGGCACGTTGCTTACTGGCTAGCATCCAACTTTCACCAGACAGCATGGCAATGCGACGATAACCTTGCGCTGTGAGGTGGGAAACTGCTTTGTAAGCTCCAATCATATCGGCCGGCAAAATACTTGGCGTTTCGGTGTGTTCTTCGTTGGTGCAGTTCAGCAGCACAGTCGGTAAGGAAGTTGTGACGCGTTGCTGCTCCAACTCTCGCGTCATACTGGATGCGTAAACCAAACCTGCGTAATCACCGCCGTTGATCTCCGACTCAATCTTGCTTGCCAACACTTCATCATGGCTGTAAT
>NZ_JAWOQO010000272.1:0-1045 GCF_033337345.1 Vibrio sp. YT-18
AATGGCCAAGCAGACGTAACCGTAGAAATAGGCAAAAATTGCGTTGAACACCATGTTAGCCACCATCGCGATGATGCCGTATTTCACTGGCGTTTTTGTGTCTTGACGTGAGTAATAGCCTGGCGCCAACACTTTAATTAACATGAAATTCAATAGTCCAGATGCGTAAGCGAGCAACGACAGAGACGCTTGGTGCACATCTTGTGGAGAGAACTCACCGCGCATAAATAGCACCATCAACATCGGCTTCGCCAACGCCATCAAACCCAACATCGCCGGAATCCCGAGCAGCGTTACCATGCGAACGCCCCAATCCATGGTATGTGCAAAACCTTCGCTCTGCGAGTCCACATGTTTACGAGACAGCGCAGGCAAAATCACCGTCGCAATAGCAATACCAAACAGCCCCAGCGGGAACTCCAACAAACGATCGGAATAGTACAACCAGCTAATTGAGCCAGTTTGTAGAAAGCTGGCAATAAAAGTATCAAATAGCAGGTTGATTTGACTGACAGAGACGCCAAACAAAGCGGGAATCATCAACGTGCGGATTTTAACCACCCCAGGATCGCGCCACCCCCACTTAGGCTTAACCATCACGCCCGCCTTAATAAGGAAAGGAATTTGGAATAAGAACTGAACCAAACCACCTAAAAACACACCGATAGCCAGACCGATTTCCGGTTGAGACATCTGTGGCGAGATAAACCAAGCCGCCAGAATGATCATGACATTCAAAAAGACCGGAGTGAATGAGGAGACGGCAAACTTGCCGAGTGTGTTAAGAATGGCTCCGGAAAGCGCAACAAAGGTGATGAACCATAAATAAGGGAAGGTAATTTTGAGCATCAGACTGGCTAGCTCAAATTTCTCTGCGGCCGGCCCACCATGCATCCAATCTAAAAACCAGCCAAAACCAAACAGCGCGGTTACCACACCAGAGCCCAGCACGCCCAGCACGGTAACAATAGAGACAATAACCCCTAACGTACCGGCAGCACGAGCAATCAACTCGCGTGTTTTGTCCATATCACCTTGAGCGTGA
>NZ_JAWOQO010000273.1:0-1045 GCF_033337345.1 Vibrio sp. YT-18
AATAAAAAACGTCAATAAAGTGTTCTACCAAGGCAGTAAGGAAATCCTTGCCCTGAAAGACATTAACCTACACATCGCCAAGGGCACCATCTTCGGTGTTATCGGTTCATCAGGCGCTGGTAAAAGTACTCTGATCCGCTGTGTAAACATGCTAGAAGCACCAAGCTCTGGATCCATCATCGTTGATGACGTTGATTTAACAACACTCAGCAAAAAGCAGTTGGTCGAAACGCGCCGCAACATTGGCATGATCTTCCAGCACTTCAATCTGCTTTCGTCTCGTACTGTGTTTGATAACGTGGCTCTACCACTGGAACTGGCTGGCAAAGACAAATCGCAAATCACAACAAAAGTGACTGAGTTGCTAAAGCTTGTTGGCTTAGCGGACAAGCACGAAAGCTATCCGTCCAACCTAAGTGGCGGTCAAAAACAACGTGTGGCTATTGCTCGTGCATTGGCATCCGACCCAAGCGTACTGTTGTGTGACGAAGCCACCAGCGCACTGGATCCTGCAACGACTCAATCCATCCTTGAGCTATTAAAAGAGATCAACCGCAAACTCAACATCACGATTCTACTGATCACCCACGAAATGGAAGTGGTAAAAAGCATCTGTCACGAAGTGGCGATCATCGGTGGTGGTGAATTGGTTGAGAAAGGCACGGTTGGCGATATTTTTGCGCACCCTAAAACGGAACTGGCTCACGAGTTCATTCGTTCCACATTGGATCTTTCCATTCCAGAAGATTACCAAGCGCGTTTGCAACCAAATCGTGTTGAAGGCAGCTACCCTCTTGTCCGTATGGAATTTACTGGCGCAACCGTAGATGCACCGTTGATGTCGCAGATTTCGCGTAAGTACAACATCGACGTCAGCATTCTGAGTTCCGATCTTGATTACGCCGGCGGCGTGAAGTTCGGCATGATGGTCGCAGAGCTGTTTGGTAATGAACAAGACGACAGTGCAGCAATTGAATATCTGCGCGAGCACAACGTAAAAGTAGAGGTACTTGGTTATGTCCTTTAATACGATTTCTGAATGGCT
>NZ_JAWOQO010000274.1:0-1044 GCF_033337345.1 Vibrio sp. YT-18
AAAATGAAAATTGGGCGGTGTTGGTCAATGAGTTTGGTGAGATTGGCATCGATGGTGCATTAATGACCGACCAAGGTGCGTTGATTAAAGAAGTGCCGGGCGGTTGCATGTGTTGTACCGCAGGCGTTCCTATGTCTGTTGGTATTACGGCATTATTGCGCCAAAAGCCAGATCGTTTGTTGATTGAACCAACAGGCCTTGGTCATCCAAAACAAGTGATTGCGACGCTGACATCAGAGCAATATCTGCCATACGTTGATTTAAAGGCGACCATCGCGTTAGTCGACCCTCGTAACTTGAGCGATGAAAAATACACGTCTAATCAAAACTTTGTTGATCAGCTAGACAGTGCCGATGTGGTGATTGGCAGCAAAGTCGATCTCTGTTCAAGCCATGATATTGATGTGTTCAACGATTGGGTTACCGATCAAACGCCAGCTAAAGTGTTCAGTAAGTTGATTCATAACGGCGAGCTGCCGATTGAAGTTCTGGATATTGAACGCGCACACGGCAGTGCTTCTTCTCATATCGAAACGCATCACCATGAGCATGCACACCAAGAGCCTCAGTTTCAGTTACCACCGGGTGAAGCTTTCATCCGTAAAGAGAACAAAGGGCAGGGCTATTTCAGTTGTGGCTGGCTATTTGGCGCTGAATACAAGTTCGATTTTGATAAGCTGTTCTCGATGTTGTCTGACCTAACCGCCGAACGTGTGAAAGCGGTAGTCAACACCAATCAAGGGTGTTACGCATTTAACGTGGCAAATCGCGTGGTATCGGTCAACGAAATCAGCTTAGAAGGGTTTGAATCACGACTTGAAGTGATTGATTCTCAGCTTCTTCCTTGGGATGAACTAGAGCAAATATTACTGCAACTTGCGGGTATTGAAGGGTAGGGCATTCGTCATTCTTCGCGCAAATGTTGGAATGAAACGGTGAATCGACTGCATGGCAGTGTTCACCGTTTTTTCTTTTATCGAGTTTCAGTGAGAAAAGTGAGATAAATCACTCAAATTCGGGTATAGTGCACGGCTAAATTTTTAA
>NZ_JAWOQO010000275.1:0-1044 GCF_033337345.1 Vibrio sp. YT-18
CCAGTTCTGATGATGCAGATCGCGAGTTATTGCTGACCAAACGCGCGGGGAAATTTCTCTCTGTTTACGCAGGGTTCTCTGACGGCGCTATTGCCTACGGCGATAAAAGCGAATCATGGCCATCCGATTACGACCCTCGAACTCGCCCTTGGTATCAAGACGCGATGGCACAATCTGGGCTGATCATTACCGAGCCATACCAAGACTTTGATGGCAGTATTGTGGTCAGCTTTGCCAAAGCGTTTAACCAAAACAAACAAGGCGTATTGGCCGCTGACTTGGCCGTCACAGACATCATCAACGAAGTATTGAATATCCAACTGGATAACAACGGCTTCGCGTTTTTGGTGGATGGCAACAATAACCTCGTCGCTTATAAAGATGAAAAGCTCAGCCAAAAACCGCTCACCACATTAAATCCAGAACTGACGCGCGATAAAATGGCCAACTTGGCACAACACGCGAAGCTAGAAACAATCACGTGGCCAAAACAAGGCGACCAACTGATTTATGTTGCTCAAGTCCCTAACACCGATTGGTCTCTGGGCGTTGTGCAAGACAAACAAATGGCTTTTGCCTCCGTTTCGGAGCAAGTGACCTTTACTGCCATTGCTTCAATCGTGATGTATTTGATCATCGCTGCCATCAGCACTTACGTGATCACTCGCCTACTACGTCCACTGCAAACTTTGTCGGATGCACTCTCTGAACTGTCACAAGGTGAAGGTGATTTGACGCAGCGCATCGAGATTGAACGCATGGATGAAATTGGTGAACTGGCCACGCACGTCAACCAGTTCCTTGCTCAGATGCAATCAATGCTAAAAAACATCGTCGAAAACAGTCAGCAGTTGTCAGAACAAGCACAACAGGCGAATGAACTCTCAGCCATGGCGGCAGGACGCGTTGAGCACCAACAAAATGACGTAAACCAAATTGCTACGGCCATTCATGAAATGTCGGCAACCGCTGCAGAAGTCGCAAGTCATGCAGAATTGACCGCAAGTGCATCCCAAAACTCCGCATCTGCCTGTGTGGAAGGTC
>NZ_JAWOQO010000276.1:0-1043 GCF_033337345.1 Vibrio sp. YT-18
AAGTTCGTCGGCATTACCAGCAACGTCAACTTCAAAAGACTCAGTCAGTGACTCACCATCTTCTTCGAATTGGAATGTTGCGATCAGACGACCGTTTTCTACTTTGTACGTCGCTTGCTCCTTTTGTGTGTCTGCGTCAGTACATTCTGTGCGGTTTTCTGAGCTGCGAACGTTGCCGTAAACAACACCACCTTCAAACTTGATTGATTCACACCATACGCGAGAGTAGTCAAACTCATCGTTATCATCACCATCATCAGAGCCGTGCTCTAGGTAGTACCAAGTTTTACCCTCTAATGGGTGAGCCGTTGGTGGTGGCGTAACGCCTTCTTTTACTTCTGGCATGCTGAGTGCAATCTGCACTGCGGTATGACCATCTGTTGCGCTAATGGTAAGTGCTGCACCAGATTCACCAGCTTTTGTCGGTGTGCCTTTAATGGTGACAATCGCATTGCCATCTTCAATTGCTGATAGGCCTTCAATGCCTACGTAGTCCGCTGAGTAATCGGTGATCTGACCGTCTTTATCTTGGAACAAACCAGAAATATCGAGCGTTTGTTCAAACAGTTCGCCCTGTTGTAGGTACCAGCCATCGACAATGGATTGCAGGCGAGCTTGCTCTGCTTCAACAACCATTGGTGGTAAGTTTGCAGATTCGATTTCGATTTCGAATACTGTGCTCACAGTTGATAGCACATCACCGTTAGAGTTTTTGTCCTGCGCCGTTAGAACAATCTCAAAATCACCGGATTTTTCTACGATAGCGGTTGGGTGTAGAACAATTAGGTTACCAACTTGCTCAACTTCAATGCCTGTGCCCGCTAAATTATGCGTCAGTTTTGTGTTCACAAGGCTTTGGTCTTTGTCTTTGAAAAGACCTTCGATGTTTAGCTCAACGCCATCAAATGAAGCACCTTTTACGATTTCTGGTAGCTTATCCAATTTATCTTCAGCTGCGTCTTCTACGGTTTTGTTGACGGTTAGCTTGTTGTTGACTAGCGTTTCAGGCACCAAGTTGTCGCTATTTGGCGTGCTATCAGTGA
>NZ_JAWOQO010000277.1:0-1042 GCF_033337345.1 Vibrio sp. YT-18
TGCATCAAGCTCTTTACGACCACGTTGCATTTTCGCGTTACAAAGGCGGTAATTAATGTTTTTCGAATCAAGATAACGTTGAGCATCTTTGCAGTGAGGGCATTTGTCTTTGACGTAAAGAACGACACGTTTCATTGAATTTCTCTCCATTATCATTGGGAGGCGAAGTCTACTATATGCTTCTTCAACTCTCCAGAACTTGATTTGTTGAGTAAAAGAATGAGGTTTGGAAAGTGAAAGTCATAAAAATGTAATGCCAATAAAGAACGTAAGGTTGGGAAAAAGTACCAAACGCTTTGATTGGTACCTGTAGCAATAGAACTTAAATATCCTTTTATCTACTATCTGAATGCTAATTGTTGCATTGATATGACGTTTTTATGAATTGTTGTAACTAATTCACTTAAACGTCGAGTTTTACTTTAAATTCGGAAGAGAAAATGTCAGGGAAGCGGGTCGCGAAAAATACTCTTTTTCAGATCGTCAAAATGCTAATTACGACCGTAGTTAACCTGTATATGGTACGTGTTTTACTCCATCAACTTGGTGTTGAAGGCTATGGTATTTTCAACCTTATTGCCGGCGTTTTGGCGTTAATGCTGTTTTTAAATGGAGCAATGACAACATCAAGTCAGCGTTATTTGTCTTTTTACAGTACCCAACAGTTAGAAAAAAGAACTAGCGTCTTTTCTACCACAAAATCGCTACATATTGTTGTTGCTATGATTATTTTTTTACTGTTGTTTTCACTGCAAACTTTTATTTTTGAAGATTTAATTAACATACCAGTATCAGTTGTTTCTTCCGCTCAATCGTTATACCAGATTATGGCTGTCGGCGTATTAGCATCTGTAGTAACCGTGCCATTTAATGCGCAAATTAATGCCAATGAAGATTTAGGTATTGATGCTGTGTTTAGTGTTTTTGAATCACTGCTTAAGTTGATTTCGGCATTTTTGATTATCCTCTTTGAAAATCAACTAGTCGCTCTGGGAACGTTGTTTGTCTCAGTTTCTTGGACAATGCTTATTATGAAGGTGGC
>NZ_JAWOQO010000027.1:0-51658 GCF_033337345.1 Vibrio sp. YT-18
GCAGAAGTAATGTTTGAATTGACTGTGCTGAATCTTTCGATTCAATGGTCACTTCGTATCATTGAAACCTAATTTGATACCGAAGTATCGAATGGGATTATCATCAACGAGTGCCCACACAGATTGATAGGTCTATATTGTTAAAGAGCAACTCTTCTTTGTGATTGACATC
Source organism: Vibrio sp. YT-18 (assembly GCF_033337345.1). Lineage (NCBI taxonomy): Bacteria > Pseudomonadati > Pseudomonadota > Gammaproteobacteria > Vibrionales > Vibrionaceae > Vibrio > Vibrio sp. YT-18. The sequence continues at coordinate 173 of NZ_JAWOQO010000027.1, forward strand.
ACTTCGGAAGAGGCGGCCATTCTAGCGAGATAATTTATTGTGTCAAACACTTTCTTCAAATTATTTCGTTTTTCTTTTCAGCCTTATCAACTTCGCTTAAACCCTTGTGAGCCCTTGCCCTGTCGACGAGGAGGCATTATAGAGATCGCGCTCACATTGGCAAGTGTTATTTTTCAAAAATTGCAAAAATAATGGTTAAACGATGAGTTTTCGATCAAACCTTTATTTATTCAACTTTACCCCAAGCTCTCACACAACTTATCCACAGAGTTGTTCTTTGAGACGTATTTTTCAAGTACCATAAATAAAGAAAGCTGCTTTATTGCAGCTATCTTTATTAAACTTAACCTAAACTCTATTTAAAGAGCATTATGGCTATATGCCAGACCCATCTTGTTCAGAGCCATCATCTTCGTGTAGGCCACATTCTCGCTTTAAGCCAAAGAATCGAGTTTCTTCCTCTGACATTCCCGGCTCCCATTTACGAGTGGTATGTGTATCACCAACTGAAAGGTAACCTTCATCCCATAATGGGTGGTATTTAAGGCCGTGTTGTTCTAAGTAGTAATGAACGTCTTTATTAGTCCAATCAATTACTGGTAGAAATTTAAACACACCGTTCTGAATTGATAGAATCGGTAAACCTGCACGAGATTTACTTTGCTCTCGACGCAATCCAGAGAACCACGTTCCAACATTAAGCTCTTTTAACGCTCGACGCATCGGCTCAACTTTATTGAGCTTGTTGTATTTTTCAATTCCCTCTACACCCTGCTCCCATAATTTTCCATATCGAGCTTCTTGCCAATTCGCACTTTCTTTGGCTCGATAAACTTTTAAATTTAGGTTGAGAGCATCTGTCAGCTCATCGATAAATCGGTACGTCTCAGCAAACAGGTAACCAGTATCGGTTAGAATGACGGGGATGTCCGCTTTGGCGCGAGTAACTAAATGAAGCATAACCGCGGCTTGAATACCAAAACTAGAAGAAACCGCGAACTCGCCTTCTAGATTATCTAAAGCCCACGCTACTCTCTCTTGTGCTGAAAGCTTTTCGAGCTCGACATTAATTTGAGCAAGACGGAGGATTTGCTCCGTCTTTGTTAATGTCAGTAACTCTGTGAGCTCCAGCTTGGATGCTACAGAATCAAGCATGAAAGTCCCTCTTTGATACGAGCACTTCTTGGATAATGCCAGCACGAATAGTGAAATCGCCAAAGGCTTCGCCTTCTTCACGCTCTTTCGACCATCGAGCCACCAGCAGATCAATCTCTTCTAAGATTTGCTTATCCGTGATGTTCTCTTTATACATTTTTGGTACTCGAGTACCGGCACGGTTACCACCTAGGTGCAAGTTGTAACGACCCGGCGCTTTGCCAACTAGACCAATTTCAGCCAACATTGCGCGACCACAGCCATTTGGACACCCAGTTACACGCAAAATGATGTTGTCATTTTCTGGTAGGTTGTGCTTCTCCAGAATCCCCTCCACATCAGTAACAAACTGAGGAAGGAAACGCTCAGCTTCTGCCATCGCTAGCGGACAAGTTGGAAAAGCAACACAAGCCATTGAGTTCTTACGCTGTTCACTTACGCCGTCGTCCATTAAGCCATGTTCACGAGCGATCTTTTCAATCTTCGCTTTTTCGTTTTTAGGTACACCCGCAACAATTAGGTTTTGGTTTGCTGTCATGCGGAAATCGCCTTTGTGGATTTTGGCAATTTCAGCAACACCCGTCTTAAGTGGTTTACCTGGAAAGTCTAATAAGCGACCGTTTTCGATGAAAAGCGCTAGATGATATTTACCATCAATTCCTTCTACCCAGCCAATACGGTCACCACGTTCTGTGAATTCATATGGACGGCTTTGCTCAAACTTAACACCAGCACGTTTCTCGACTTCCGCTTTAAAGACATCGCTACCTACACGATCCAATGTGTATTTGGTTTTTGCGTTCTTACGGTTTGAACGGTTACCCCAGTCGCGCTGAGTTGTTACTACAGCTGCGGCAACATCAAGTGTCTTGTCCAGCGGAATAAAGCCAAAGTCGTCAGCGCGGCGCGGATAAGTTGATGTATCGCCATGCGTCATCGCTAAGCCGCCGCCGACCAGGACGTTAAAGCCTACTAGCTTACCGTTATCTGCAATCGCTACGAAGTTGAGATCGTTAGCGTGTACATCTACGTCATTTTGCGGTGGGATAACCACTGTAGTTTTAAACTTACGTGGTAAGTAGTTCTTGCCTAGAATCGGTTCGTCTTCTTCTGTGCTTTCTACTTTTTCACCGTCTAGCCAAATCTCTGCATAAGCGCGCGTCTTTGGTAATAGATGCTCACTGATCTTCTTCGCCCATTCGTAAGCTTCTTGGTGTAACTCTGACTCCACTGGGTTAGTGGTACACAACACGTTACGGTTTACATCACCCGCGGTTGCAATCGAATCAATGCCAATACTGTTGAGCGTTTGATGCATCAACTTAATATTGGGTTTTAATACCCCATGAAACTGGAACGTTTGGCGAGTCGTCAGACGAATACTTCCATATAAAGAGTGCTCCGTTGCGAACTTGTCGATCGCTAACCATTGCGTTGGCGTGATGATGCCTCCAGGCATACGAGCACGAAGCATCACATTATGTAATGGTTCCAGTTTTTGCTTTGTGCGTTCATTACGGATATCACGATCGTCTTGTTGATACATACCGTGGAAACGAATTAACTGGAAGTTGTCGGCAGTAAAGCCACCAGTAATACGGTCCTGTAAATCTTGCTCAATGGTGCCACGTAATAAGTTGCTTTCTCGCTTCAGGCGCTCGTTATCAGATAGCGGCCCTAACTCTTCACCTAATACAACCTGCTTATTATTGTCCGTAGAAAAAGTCATTAGTACACATCCCTCTGATAACGCTTCGCTTTACGTAGGTCATTAATAAATTGTTCTGCATCGTCACGCGGCATCTTGCCTTCTTGTTCAGCAACGATAACCAATGCGTCGTGCACATCTTTTGCCATACGCGTTGCATCACCGCAGACATAGATATAAGCGCCTTCTTGGATCCACTGCCACACTTGAGCTGCGTTTTCTAAGATGCGATGTTGTACGTAAACCTTTTCTACTTGGTCACGACTAAAGGCAACATCCAATCGGCTTAGTACTCCTGACTTGAGATACTTTTGCCATTCCACTTGGTACAAGAAGTCTTGAGTGAACGTGCGATCACCAAAGAACAACCAGTTTTTGCCTTCAGAATCGCGGTTTTCACGTTCCTGAATAAAGCTACGGAATGGTGCGATCCCTGTGCCAGGACCAACCATGATAATTGGAGTACTATCATCTTCCGGCAGTTTAAAGTTGTTGTTATGCTCAACAAATACTTTAACTTCATCTCCCTCTTCGAGACGCTGTGCTAAGAAACTAGACGCACCACCATATCGTTTTTCGTCGTTTTGTTCGTACTCAACCAAAGCAACCGTTAGGTGTACTTCTTCATCGACCTCTTCTTGGCTTGATGCAATAGAGTAAAGGCGTGGAGTAAGACGACGAAGCAAACCAATCAACTCATCTGCGGTTAACTTGGTTTTCTTTTCTGCCAGTACATCAACGATTTGAGTATTTGCAGAGTACTCGCGAAGCTTATCTTTATCTTCAACTAACTTTTGTAGCTTCTTGCTACCGGATAACTCGGCAAACTTTGTGATGAGCTGCGGGTTAGATGTTGTGATTTCATATTTACTCACGAGAGCACTGTGGATTGACAAGCTTTCACCATCAACGTCAACAGTCTCAACCCCAGACAAACCGACCTTACCAAGAATGGCATTTGCAAGTTCCGAGCTATTTTCAAACCACACACCTAGTGCATCACCTGGCTGATACGTTAAGCCCGAGCCTTCTAAGTCGATTTCTATATGACGAACGTCTTTTCCAGAGTCACGGCCCGTGATTTTTTGACTGGTCAGTAACGTCGCAGTGTACGGATTTTGTTTATTGTAAGGAGAGTGCGCAGTCGCAGCTTGACCCACTGGAAGTTGAACCACATCCGCTTCAGAGCCAGAAGAAAGTGTATCTTTTACCTTGTCTAACGCATTCTTACGCCATTCAGTTGCGGGGGCTTCATAATCCACATCGCAATCAAGACGCTCGATAAATGGAGTCGCGCCTAGCTTTGATAGGTAAGTGTCGAAGTCTTTACCGGTCTGACAGAAGAACTCGTAGCTAGAATCTCCTAATGCAATAACACCATATTGCAGGTTTGGCAGCTTAGGAGCCTTCTTCGATTGCAAAAACTCATGTAGCTCAATGGCATTGTCTGGCGCTTCGCCTTCGCCGTTAGTCGATGCCACAATAATGACATGCGTTTCTTTGGCTAAGTTTTTACCTTTGTAATCGCTTGCATCAAAAAGTTCGACTGCAATTCCTTCTGCTTTTGCTTCCTGTTCCAGAGCTTCAGCAACACCTTTAGCATTGCCCGTTTGGGAAGCAAAAATAATACTCAACTTACCTGCTGGCTTCGCTGATACGGCTGCCGTTGCTTGTGCAATTGGCGTTACCGCTGTGTTTGGTTGATTTTGAGCTAATCCCCAAAAATACCCACTGACCCAAGCAAGTTGCTGTGAAGACAACTCAGAGACAGTTTGTTGGAGTGAGCTAATTTGTTGGTCATTCAGAGGGCTTGCGATTGGAGGATTTCCTCCTTGCCCATTATTATCTTCAGACACATTCTTGTGAGAATACTCATTCTTTTGAAAAGACATTATCACGACATCCCTATTCATTGCGTGACGATAGAGTACCCACTCTCCTTAATAACAAGAAAGAATAGAAGTGAATGTTTTATAACTTTTTGGAAGTAAGAACGGCTTACTTTTTGCTCATCGATCTTCAATGCGGACTTGTTGAAAGCCTACTGCCATTGCCGATTTTGACGCAGTATCCAAATCTTCATAAAGACATTCTTCGCCGTGACTGTCCGTTAGAAAAACAAAACCACCGCGCGCATGTCTGAACTCTACAACCCAACCACCCTCTTGGATTGCAGGCTCAATAATCGCTTCGATAAGCTGATTTTCACGGAATAGATGTCTTAGTTCATTTATTGTCATCGCTATCCCTGTTTTAACTTTCACATTGCTCCTAGGTAAGCATGGTCTAAGTCAGCCAAATAGGGAGAAATTTCGATTAGATATAATGAAGTGATATAAAAAAACGCCGCTTATAAAGCGACGTTTTAAGTAAATCGAATATCTAACATGGCTGAGTTTAGAACGCGTATTCCGCACTCACAAAGAAGCCGTTAGCAAAAATAAACTCTTTCCCTAGATCCGACATGAATTTATCGGACTCTAAATCAATCACACGGTAACCTCCACGAAAAGCCAGTCGAGCTTTTTCGAGCGGTACATTGTATTGAACACCTGCCATGAAATCGGTGCTTTTGATACCTTTGTTGTCACCAAAGTTTATCTCACCAATCACATCAAAGTTTGTATCCGGAACTTGAATTTCTGCGTAACCATACCAAGCCCAAATCAGCTCATCAAATTCTTCTACACGCCTGCTTGAGCCAGCATCAATGTATTTAGTGTCACTTAAATTACTAAACGTGAGACCCGCATCAAAGTGCAATAAATCATGCTCTAGAACGTGGTAATACAAGGTTAAATCGAGCTTATCGAACCCCATGTAATCCGCATCAACACTTGAGTAACGAAGGCGCGCATTAGGGACATATTTAACATCATGTTCAATCGCCGCGTAAAAAGTGCCTGCGGTACTGCTATCTCGTCTCACTTCATTAACTTTAGTGTCGGCAGCCCATACCTCTGCGCCGACTTTTGTCGATACAGAGTACTCTGCAAAAACAGGAAAAGATACTGCCAACGATAATGCCGTTAAAGCGATGTTCGCTTTATTTGTCATGTAGTATTTACTCCGAGATAGCTGATATTCACGTAGAGGACGTGGGAGGAAATATACCATATTCTCACGCCTCTCCATCAACTAAATGATGTTACTCATTACTTATAGCGGGGCTGAGCGACGTAATTCTTGAAGAACCAAATACCCAATGCAATCACGATTAACCATGGTAATAGTTTGAGTACCGCTCCAACCATTCCCAGTAAAAACATCACAACTAACGCAATACCAGTTGCTGCGAATACGGTCATCATTGTGATACCCGTAACCAACAAGGTCGCCGCAAAGACTAAAATAAAGATTAGCTCCAACATAATCACTTCTCCATTTATTTTCAATAAACAGAGCAGTTTCCATACCAACTTACAGAAACGAAGTTAAGATTATGATTTTTAATAAAAAAACAAAGCCAGAGGCATTTCTGCACTCTGGCTTTATCATTCTTTAGTTGGTAATTTTAGCCATTCACTGGCGAATTTTACACATTCAATTCTTTTGGAATCTTAGCTAGCGCGTCTTGCAATACTTCTAGACCAGAACCTGGTTTGTGCGCATTTTCACTGATATGACGACGCCATTGACGAGCACCGGGCATGCTTTGGAACAAACCTAACATGTGGCGGGTAATATGACCAAGGTACGCACCTTTCGCTAATTGCGCTTCAATGTATGGATACATCTCTTCAACAATTTCGCTGCGTTTCTTCACTGGAGCATTAGAGCCAAACAACTCTTGGTCTACCGATGCCAGTAAATATGGGCTTTGGTATGCTTCACGACCAATCATCACACCGTCAAGATGCTGAAGATGTGCTTTTGCTTCTTCTAATGATTTCACGCCACCGTTAATCGCAATCGTTAGGTGTGAGAAGTCTTGCTTCAATTGGTAAGCGCGTGGGTAATCCAATGGTGGGATCTCACGGTTTTCTTTTGGGCTTAGACCACTTAACCATGCTTTACGTGCGTGGATAGTGAACTGCTCACAGCCACCCTTTTCTGAAACAATAGAAACGAAATCCGTTAGGAATTCGTAAGAGTCTTGATCATCAATACCAATGCGAGTCTTGACTGTTACAGGGATATCGACCACGTCTTTCATTGCTGCGACACAATCCGCAACTAACTGCGGTTCAGCCATTAAGCAAGCACCAAATCGACCGTTTTGTACGCGGTCAGATGGACACCCCACATTTAGGTTAATCTCATCGTAGCCACGCTCTTGCGCTAGCTTGGCACACGTAGCCAAATCTGCTGAGTTTGAACCACCAAGTTGAAGGGCTAACGGATGCTCTTCTTCGTTATAAGCCAGGAAATCTCCTTTTCCATGAATGATCGCACCTGTCGTCACCATTTCAGTGTACAACAGGGTTTCTTTGGTCATTAAGCGATGGAAGTAGCGACAATGACGATCAGTCCAATCTAACATTGGTGCTACGGAGAGCCTGCAAGAATGAGTCATGATATAAACACCCGTTTTTATGTTGCCAAGGTCGAGCGCAGCAGTACGCTCAAAAAATAAGTCGGGTATTGTATACCCAAGCACCTCTGGGTGCTAGTTTCAGCGAGAATGATTTGGTTGGCTGACTAGCCAAGTGCTTAGGAATACGCAGAAGTAATACGAATCTGTCATTCGTTGATTCATTCTGTGATGATTATTCCGCCTTCACACCACCACCGACTTGCTTTAATTCATGATTTTCGTTCTGATAGTGGGTAAAATGAAGCATTTCTAAACGAACTTCGTATAGAAATGATTTATCATAGAGCACGTCCGATAGTTATGGTGAAAGGTTTGAACCCAACAATCATTGAACAAATTGAAAGTATCTGCGCAGAGCGTGGAGTACGACTGACTCCGCAACGCCGACGCGTATTTGAACTCATTTGTTCTAATCGCCGCGCCTCAAGTGCGTATGAGCTATTGGAGCAACTAAAAGAGAGTGAGCCTCAGGCTAAGCCGCCCACTGTTTATCGAGCATTAGATTTTCTCCTAGAGCAAGGCTTCATCCACCGAGTGGAATCGACAAATAGCTTTATTACTTGTTGTTCTTTCAATACTCAGCAGCACTTTTTCCAATTACTAATTTGCGATAAATGTGGTGATGTCGTTGAACTCGAAGATGAGACGCTGATATCCTTGTTAGCCGAAAACGCCGAGAAGCATGGATTCAAACTGACCAACCAAGTTATTGAAACTCATGGTGAATGCCAGGCCTGTTCCTCCGAGACGAAAGAAAAAGTATAGAAGAACGTTATGCGCGCTGAATTTGTAAACCCGTTTTTAGCTTCTTTAATGAACGTGCTAAAAACTATGGCTTCTCTTGAGCTGAAGCCACAAAAACCGCGAATCAAAAAAGATGAGATCGCACGAGGTGACGTTTCTGGTCTGATTGGTATGGTAGGCCCACAAACTCGTGGTTCAATGTCGATCACCTTTGATGAAGCACTCGCCCTAGAAATCATGCAGAACATGCTTGGTGAACGTCCAAATGGGCTCAATGAAGAAGTGACCGATATGGTGGGTGAGATCACCAACATGGTTACTGGTGGTGCGAAACGCATTCTGGCGGAAAGTGGTTTTGACTTTGATATGGCAACACCGGTTGTGGTTTCGGGCCGAGGTCATACGATTCGCCACAAGTGTGAAGGCTCAATTATTATCATGCCTTTCTCTTCCCAATGGGGAAATGCCTTTATCGAAATTTGCTTCGAATAAAAGAGAAAAAATAGGTTGGCACTGGCCAACCTATTTTGTTTTTGCCTCAGGCAATAAAAAGGTCAGCATTTGCTGACCTTTTCTTTATCTATTCAAACATTAAGCTTTGAACGCTTTAAATGCGTTGATTAGACCGTTTGTTGAGCTGTCATGCGAGCTGATTTGAGACTCGTCTGCAAGCTCAGGTAGGATTTGGTTAGCCAGTTGTTTACCTAGCTCCACGCCCCACTGGTCAAAGCTGAAGATATTCCAGATAACACCTTGTACGAAAATTTTGTGTTCGTACATTGCGATCAAGTTACCTAGCGTACGAGGCGTGATTTGCTTCACTAGAATAGAGTTTGTTGGACGGTTACCTTCAAACACTTTGAATGGCGCAATCGCTGCCACTTCTTCAGCATTCTTACCTACTTTCACCAACTCTTCTTTTACGGTTTCTTCATTTTTACCAAACGCTAGAGCTTCAGTTTGCGCGAAGAAGTTAGACATCAGTTTTTGGTGATGATCGCTAGCTGGGTTGTGGCTAATTGCAGGTGCAATGAAGTCACATGGGATAAGCTTAGTACCTTGGTGAATTAGCTGGTAGAACGCGTGCTGACCGTTGGTACCTGGTTCACCCCAAATGATTGGGCCAGTTTGGTAAGTTACAGCATTGCCGTCACGGTCAACGTATTTACCGTTTGATTCCATGTTACCTTGCTGGAAGTACGCCGCGAAACGGTGCATGTACTGATCGTAAGGCAGAATAGCTTCTGATTCCGCACCGTGGAAGTTGTTGTACCAAATACCGATAAGCGCAAGGATCACAGGGATGTTGCTTTCTAGATCTGTTGATACAAAGTGCTTGTCCATCTCGTGAGCGCCATCAAGCAGCTCAACGAAGTTGTCGAAACCTACTGCTAGTGCAATTGATAGACCGATCGCAGACCATAGTGAGTAACGGCCACCAACCCAGTCCCAGAATTCAAACATGTTCGCTGTATCGATACCAAATTCAGACACGGCTGTCGCGTTTGTTGAAAGCGCAGCAAAGTGCTTAGCCACATGAGCCTGATCACCCGCCGATTCTAGGAACCAATCACGAGCAGTGTGCGCGTTAGTCATGGTTTCTTGTGTTGTAAACGTCTTAGACGCGATCAAGAATAACGTCGTTTCTGGGTTAACTTTCTTCAACGTTTCAACGATGTGTGTACCATCAACGTTAGATACGAAGTGAAGGTTTAGATGATTTTTGTATGGCGCTAGAGCTTCCGTCACCATGTAAGGGCCAAGGTCAGAACCGCCGATACCGATGTTCACAATATCGGTAATTGCTTTGCCTGTGTAACCTTTCCATTCACCGCCGATAACGCGCTCAGTGAATGATTTCATTTTTTCTAGAACCGCGTTCACTGCTGGCATTACGTCTTCGCCATCTACCATAACTGGAGTATTAGCGCGGTTACGTAGTGCAGTGTGAAGAACAGCGCGACCTTCTGTTTGGTTGATCGCTTCACCACTGAACATCGCTTCAATTGCAGATTTCAGCTCGGTCTCTTTCGCAAGAGCAAACAGGTGCTTCAGAGTTTCCTCATTGATGAGGTTCTTTGAGTAATCGACTAGGATGTCTGAGCCGAAACGTGCAGAGTATTTGTCGAAACGCGCTGCGTCTTGAGCAAACAGCTCTTTAAGATCCATATCTTGTGCAGATTCGAAATGCGCCGTTAGCGCTTTCCAAGCTTGTGTTTGCGTTGGATTGATATTTTTCAACATGGTCTTTATCCCGATGTTACAGTAGGTTCCATTCCTTACAGTCTAGCGAAAACTGTGGAATCCCCGATTTAGCAAATAGAATATAAATTAGATGTTTGGGCAAATTGCCACAAAACAAGTCTTTGTAATTTTTTTTCAGGCGCCAATTATGACCGAGAGCTTTTACACTCACATTGAGTTAGGTCACGTTCCCTGCCCTGAAATTGAACAATTCATTTACGATGACAAGAATCATATCATTTACTAATGACAGGCTCTAATTGGAATAGGATAGACGCCAATTTATAAATTTCCAAAGGAACACGTATGTGGGCACAAAAAACACTGCAATTAAAAGCGAGATGCCGCGGTTTTCACCTGATAACTGATGAAATTGAACAACAATTACCACAAATAAACGAACTTTCAGTAGGTTTATTACACTTATTTATTCAGCACACCTCCGCCAGTTTGACCTTAAATGAGAATGCTGATCCAACCGTGCGTATGGACATGGAAGCGCACTTCAATAAGTTTGTGCCAGAGCGTGCTCCTTATTATCAGCACACCTATGAAGGTGACGACGACATGCCGGCACATATTAAAGCATCACTGCTTGGCAGTAGTGTGACGGTACCAATCCAAAATGGTCGATTAGCTTTAGGAACATGGCAAGGTATTTACTTGGGTGAGCATCGAGACTTTGGTGGCGGCCGCCGCGTTATTGCTACGATTAACGGTGAGTAGATAAAACAAAGGCTAACCTTGGGTTAGCCTTTCATTGTTTATTTTGAGTATTCCATCTCGACGCGAGGCGTTAGCTTAGTCACGAGTTCATACGCAATCGTACCAATGTGACCCGCCACTTCTTCTACTGGGAGCTCTTTCCCCCAAAGAATCGCTTCGTCGCTGACTTTATCCGTTGCGTCTGGTCCCAAATCGACCGTCAGCATATCCATGGAAACTCGACCTGCAATAGGTACTTTACGGCCATTAACCCACACCGGCGTACCGTTTGGAGCACTTCTTGGGTAACCGTCGCCATACCCTACAGCGATGACACCCACTTTTGTATCTCGCTCACTGGTCCAAATACCACCGTAGCCAACACTTTCGCCCTTCTTCACTTCACGTACCGCAATAAGGTGGGATTTAAGTGTCATAACAGGTTGATACCCAAGATCTTGCGCCGTTTTGTCATCGAATGGCGACACACCATACATGATAATACCCGGACGAACCCAATCTAAATGGCTTTGAGGCCATGCCAATAACCCCGCAGATGCCGCCAGTGAACGTTCCCCTTGGCAACCAGAAGTCAACGATTTAAACCGCTCAATCTGTTGTGGGGTAATATCGCTATCCAGCTCATCTGCACAGCCAAAGTGGCTCATGTAACGCAACGGTTTCGCTACATTTGGACACTCCTTTAGCCGCGTTACAAACTCGTCATATTGTTCAGGACGAACCCCAAGGCGGTGCATGCCACTGTCAATCTTCAGCCACACGACAACCGGAGTTTCAAGGTCTGCTTGCTCCAAGGCGATAAGCTGCTCTTCACAGTGCACCACGGTTTGGATGTTGTTCGTCACAAGAACAGGTAAGTCACCAGGAGAGTAAAAACCTTCTAGCAATAGAATCGGCTTTACTACTCCACAAGCGCGCAGTTGCAATGCTTCTTCAATACGAGCCACACCAAACGCATCCGCATGGTTAGCATGTTTTGCAACATGACGTAATCCGTGACCATAACCATTGGCCTTGACGACAGCCATCACTTTACTTTGTGGCGCTTGAGCTTTTACGCGCTGTAAGTTGTGCTGCAACGCAGACAAATCAATGCACGCCTTGGCCGCTTTCATATAGCTCATGGGATTACTCATCATCAATATCGAATGCAGGACCCGCGTAGTTGTCGAAACGCGAATGTTGACCTTGGAAAGTGAGGCGAACAGAGCCGATAGGACCGTTACGCTGTTTACCAATAATGATTTCGGCCGTACCTTTGTACGGACTATCTGGGTGATAAACCTCATCACGGTAGATGAACATGATCAAGTCAGCATCCTGCTCGATGGAACCGGATTCACGCAAGTCCGAGTTTACTGGTCGTTTATCCGCACGTTGCTCTAGGGAACGGTTTAGCTGCGACAGTGCCACAACAGGCACATTTAGCTCTTTTGCCAGCGCCTTAAGAGAGCGCGAGATCTCAGCAATCTCAAGAGTGCGGTTATCGGTTAACGAAGGCACGCGCATCAACTGAAGGTAGTCGACCATGATCATCGACAGACCGCCATGTTCACGAGCGATACGGCGAGCGCGCGAACGCACTTCGGTCGGAGTTAGACCAGAGCTATCATCAATGTACATATTTTTCTTCTGCATCAGGATACCCATAGTAGAAGAAATACGCGCCCAATCTTCGTCATCTAGCTGACCCGTACGGATCTTGGTTTGGTCTACACGAGACAAAGAGGCCAACATACGCATCATCAACTGTTCAGCTGGCATCTCTAACGAGAAAATAAGTACGGGCTTTTCTTGTTGCATGGCCGCATTTTCACACAAGTTCATCGCAAAGGTCGTTTTACCCATCGATGGACGCGCTGCGACAATCACCAAATCAGAGCCTTGCAAACCTGCGGTTTTCTTATTGAGATCGGTGAAACCGGTATCGACCCCCGTAACACCATCTTGTGGCGTTTTATACAACAACTCGATACGTTCTAACGTCTTTTCGAGGATGTTGTCGACGTTTTGTGGTCCTTCGTTTTCACTAGTTCGAGACTCGGCGATAGCAAAAACTTTACTCTCCGCCATGTCTATTAAATCTTCAGAACTGCGACCTTGAGGGTCATAGCCCGCGTCCGCAATTTCATTCGCGACACCAATAAGGCCACGAACAATCGCACGCTCAGCGACAATATCAGCATACGCATTGATGTTAGCTGCACTTGGCGTATTCTTCGCCAAGTCAGCGAGGTAAGCAAAACCGCCTATATCTTCTAACAACTCGTGACGCTCTAGATATTCCGATAAAGTAATAAGATCGAGAGGTTTACCCGCTTCAAGAATGGTTTTTACACCTTCAAAAATCAGGCGGTGTGGACGACTATAGAAATCACTGCTCACAACACGTTCGGCAACGGTGTCCCAACGTTCATTATCCAGTAAAAGACCACCAATTACTGATTGCTCGGCTTCTAGTGAGTGAGGTGGCACTTTAATTGCGTCGACCTGACTGTCTGAAGGTTTGCGATTTCTGTTTTCCGCCATGACTTTGCTCGATAACTACTATTGACCCACGATTATAACCTTAACCTAACTGAGATGCTTCCCCGAAGCGACAATTACTTGTTAAGAAATCATCATGTGAACCACCCGGGTAATAGCCTGGTTCTTCCGCCTAGCTCTAATAAAAATTAACCTACCATTGACCCAACCAAATATCTGTATCAGTATCATGCCCCTCCTTTTTGATTACGTTCGAGGTTGATGTGTCCCGATACTGGTTACTTAGCTTTAGCCTACTGTGCGCTAGTGCATCGTATGCTGACGAATCAGTACAGCCAGAGCAAAATATTGATGTACCCGACCCACTAAAAACCGAGGTGGAGTTCGGCTATCAAGCTCACACAGGTAACACGGACTCTCGTTCCCTGAATGCTCGTTTGAGTGCTGAATATACGTCAGGTCGACACCGTTCTAATGGTGAATGGAAGTACTACAACTTGTACAAAGACGGTGAAGAAGACAAACGCTCATCCACCTACTCCCTACAGAGTGACTACAAGTTAGGCCCTAAGACATATTTGTATGGCAGCTTTAAAGGAGTGGATTCTCGCTACAGTGCTTATTTTAAAGACTATACGTTGTCAGGTGGTTTGGGTTACCAGTTCTCCTACACTGAGAACTTCATTTTAGAGGTAGAGGTAGGCCCTGGTTTTCGCTATCAAGAGCCAAACTTAGACGAAATAGATGATGACGATATTGTCTTTCCCGATATCGTTAGAGAAGGCATTTTTCGAGGAAATATCAACACAACTTGGCATGCGTTGGATAATTTAAGTTTCGCAGCTGATATTACGTTGGTAACAGGTAGAAGTAACACACGTACTGATAGTGAACTCAGTGTAACCAATGATATTACTGAAGATATTGCACTGAAACTGGCGCACTCTCGTCAGTATCACGATAAAGTGCCTGAAGGCTTAAGCAAAGCAGACAGCGTATTTTCCGTTAATTTACTTTTCGCTTTTTAACCCTTTTTCTCTCAGTTTTAGAAATAAAAAAAGCACCTCCAAGGAGGTGCTTTTTAGTATTTCGTCTTGATACTGAATTACTCAGCAGCAACAACTTGTAGGTTAACTGTCGCGAAAACTTCAGAGTGAAGTTGAACGCTGATCTCGAACTCACCAGTGTTACGTAGAGCACCTTCAGGAAGGCGAACTTCGCTCTTAGCAACTTCAACGCCTGCAGCTGTGATAGCGTCAGCGATGTCACGAGTACCGATAGAACCGAATAGTTTGCCTTCGTCACCAGCTTTAGAAGCGATAACTACCGCTTCTAGAGCGTTAACTTTCTCTGCGCGAGCTTCTGCAGCAGCTAGTTGCTCAGCAACTTTAGCTTCTAGTTCAGCACGACGAGCTTCAAACATTTCAACGTTAGCTTTAGTTGCCATAACTGCTTTACCTTGTGGGATAAGGAAGTTACGAGCGTAGCCAGATTTAACGTTTGCAGTATCGCCAAGACCACCTAGGTTACCAATTTTATCAAGTAGAATAACTTGCATTGCTTAATCCTCTTTCTTAATAAAATGAACCGATTACTGATGCTTGTCAGTGTACGGTAGTAGAGCTAGGTAGCGTGAACGCTTGATAGCACGTGCTAGTTGACGCTGGTACTTAGCGCTTGTACCAGTGATACGGCTAGGTACGATTTTACCAGCTTCAGTGATGTAGTTTTTAAGAGTTGCTACGTCTTTGTAATCAATCTCTTGTACGCCTTCTGCAGTGAAACGGCAGAATTTACGACGACGGAAGAAACGAGCCATGGGCTATCTCCTGATCTTAAATTTGAGTAATGTTGTCGGCGTGTAACACTAATTTTCCCACGCCATTTCGGCCGGTTTGATAAGTGACAAAACCACTTACCTTAATGTTACTGCCTTGAACTAAATTCTGAGTTAGTGCTTGTGACCCAAGCCCGCTGACGACTACCGGCATACGACAATAAACTTGTCGAGGTAAGTCAGCTTCGATAATAGTAGAGCGATGCTCCAGCCAAAACCGACAGTGTTCAATGCCACCAGGGCTTTTACTACGAATGGGCGGTTTGGCAATGGTGCCGCTCAGCTCCATTCGATTGGCCATAAGAAAACTTACTCAGCAGCTTCTGACTTAGCTTCAGGCTTAGCTTCAGAACGCTCTTCACGACGTGGAGCACGCTCTTCTTTTTGCTTAAGCATGATAGATTGCTCAGTGATCGCTGCTTTAGTACGCATGATCATGTTACGTAGAACTGCATCGTTGAAACGGAAAGCAGTTTCTAGCTCATCAATTACAGCTTGGTCAGCTTCAACGTTCATAAGAACGTAGTGAGCTTTGTGAAGCTTGTTGATTGGGTAAGCCAGTTGACGACGGCCCCAGTCTTCTAGACGGTGGATTTTACCGCCAGCTTCAGTGATTGAACCAGTGTAACGCTCGATCATGCCAGCAACTTGCTCGCTTTGATCTGGGTGCACCATGAATACGATTTCGTAATGACGCATTGGTTGCTCCTTACGGATTATTCAGCTTCCACAAATGGCTCAGTCGTCCAGAGGAAGCAAGGAACTAAAGATAATTGACTGAGTTTAAGGAGCACGAATAGTACAGAAAGGGCGTAAAATAGGCAAGTGATTATTTGCTCATCGCAGCGGATATTTAATTTCTTCTAATACTAGAAAACACAAAGGCTGCCAACAACATGGCAGCCTTTAAAATCAGTGTGTTATTGCGCTGGCTTATCGGTGCTTAGTTAACTTCAGCCAGTTCAGCGCGCATTTGATCGATCACTTGTTTGTAATCTGGCTCACCGAAAATCGCCGAGCCTGCGACAAACATGTCTGCGCCCGCTTCTGCAATTTCACGAATGTTGTCAACCTTCACACCGCCATCGATTTCTAAGCGGATATCACGACCAGACTCGTCAATCATCTTACGAACGGCACGCAGTTTATCTAGTGTATGAGGAATGAATGATTGGCCACCAAAACCAGGGTTTACCGACATCAGTAGAATCATGTCGACTTTATCCATAATAAATTCAAGACTTGCAAGTGGCGTTGCTGGGTTTAGTACCACACCAGCCTGACAGCCGTGCTCTTTAATTAACTGCAGTGTACGGTCTACATGATCAGAAGCTTCTACATGGAACGTAATCATCGACGCACCCGCTTTTGCGAAATCAGGAATAATACGGTCAACGGGTTTCACCATTAGGTGAACATCGATTGGCGCTGTGATGCCATAATCGCGTAGTGCTTTACACACAGGCGCACCAAAAGTCAGGTTTGGTACATAGTGGTTATCCATAACGTCGAAATGCACCACATCCGCACCCGCTGCGAGTACTTTTTCTACATCTTCACCGAGACGAGCAAAATCTGCCGATAAAATGGATGGAGCAATAAGAAAATCTTTCATACCTGACCTCAGTAGTAATGAGCAAACAATCTGCGCGCAATTCTACCGAAGCCAGTGGGGAGATCCACTATTTAGATATAATAGTGTGAGAATTAAGAGCTTGATTTATCCATGTCTGGGGCATGAAAAAGTGCAAGTAGCTCATCAACTTTATTACGACCGTTACCATTACGGCTAATGGTACGCTTTACTTTTACCACATTAAGATCCGCACCGTGATACAACCGACGTGTCAAGGTAGTGTCGTGGTTAGAAATCAACACAGGAATGCCACGTTCAGTCGCTGTTCTTTCAGCAATGTCGGCTAATGCAGCTTGGTCGTCCAACGTGAAACCATTACCTGCGTATGAGGTGAAATTTGCCGTATTTGAAAGCGGCGCATAAGGTGGATCGCAATACACGACGCTCCCTTTGCGCGCACGACGAAATGTTTCAGGATAACCTTCACAAACGAACGTAGCTTTTTTGGCTTTTTCTGCAAAAAACTCCAATTCCGCCTCAGGGAAATACGGCTTTTTGTAAGAGCCAAACGGTACATTGAAGCCACCTTTTTTGTTGTAACGGCATAGGCCATTAAAACCAAAGCGGTTCATGTACAAAAACGCTAAAGAGCGGTACATCACGTCATCGGTTTTATTAAACTCAGCGCGAATGTGTAGGTAGGCTTCTTTGCGGTTGTTCTCAGCGACAAACCAACGCTTCGCTTCAGAGATATACTCTTCAGGGCGTTCTTTCAGCAGGTTGTACAGATTGATCAAATCTGGATTGATATCTGCAAGTAGATAATGGTCATAATCGGTATTCAGAAACACTGAGCCCGCACCAACAAAAGGTTCAACTAGCTTTCGAGCCGGCGGCAAATGACGTTGGATGTCTTCAACCAGTCCGTATTTTCCTCCTGCCCATTTAAGAAAGGCTCGTTGCTTTTTCATCTACTGCTCTATCTATCGACCAAAAATTAAGGCTGCGGAATGTAACATATTTTTCAGGGAAGCTCAGGTTTATTTCACTCGTTCAATTTCACGGTGAACCTGACGGAGTGATTTTGCCCAAGGACTCACCGACTTAACCGAATCTGGCAAGCTTGCGACGGCATCACGAGCCATTTGAATTGTCGGATAATCTTGATATGTGATGATATACCACTCGGTGTCATTACGAACGGTAGGATAAATTCGCACTTGATTATTCAGTTGATGCTCATTGAGAAAGGATTGTACATCTTCCATTGAGGTCATAGCTGCGAGTTGTAAAGTATAAGCTCTTGGCGATAGCGCTTTTAGTTCTTCACGAGCAAATGAAAACTTCACAACAGGTTGGTTTGCCTCACCCTCTTCTGACTGAGCAGGTGCTTGCGTCATATCTTGATTCGGTTTTACGACTTTAATCAAAGGGGAGCTAGTTTCATCGGCGGTTTCTGTCTTCTCAGTACCTACGACATCATCAATCGCTTTTGTGTCTGCTGAATCAGCTTTACCTTCAAGCAATGCATCGACCACATTCGACTCAATCACCACTCTTTGTTGATTGTCATCACTGCCTACGCTCGCTACTTCTTCTGTCACAGCTGGCGGTAATGAATCAGAATCATCAACCGCACCAGACTTATCAAGACTGCTAGAGCCATCGGTTACAGGTTGCAGTGAAGACTGCGCTGCACTGACTCCTGACTCTTCAAAAGTTGGAATAGCCGTTTGCTCTAAACTGCCAGCAATTTGCTGCGCTTTATCATCAGGACTTGGTTGACTAAGCATCCACCAATAGCCACCAGCAGCAAGCAACAGTAAGACTAATACCACCAACGCAATATTCAGGGGTGAACCGACAATCGAGCGGATAATGATCCTTTTTTCCACTTTCATCTCTCCTAACGCCATGATGTCACCCGGTACTGGGTCGACTTTTTTAAATGCATCTCGAACCCGTTTCTCAGACTCATCATCGACGTAGCGCGCAACAAGTGACTCAAAGAAACGACGAGCTTCCACTTCGGACAACATATCAATATCAAGCTCAACAGGCTTTATCTCTTGTCCATAACTGAGACGTGCTAGCAAACCGTCTAAACGTCCAGACTGTGTAAACAGTAAGACATTGATGGTCCAATTTGGCTTATGGTGCGCCTCTAAGACCAGCATCCAAAGCTCAGAGATAAGTGTCTCACTCAATAAATGCGCATCATCTACAACAATTGCAATGTCACACGCCTCATCACCTAAAAGCCTTTCAAGGCTATCAAGTAAAGGCTCTTGCTGATTAAACAATGCGTCTGAAACCAGTTGACTCAAAATAAGGACGCGATGCTGCACATCGTCTTGATTAGAATGACAAAGTAACAAACATTGATTCTTGTTACTGGCACCCACTTCAAGGTATCGCTGCGCTAACCAAGATTTCCCGTACCCATCATGACCATTAATCGCAATGAGATTGGAACCAAAGTTAGTCAGTAGACCTAATCTATCAAGCAACTCGATTTGAGAATCTAATTCCAGTACGTGAGCAACACTCATCTAATAACCTTAATACACTACAAGAATGACGCCCAAAGGCGCCATTACAAGGTTAAATATCGCGACCGAAGTCTATTGCCTGCTTGAGTACGTCTTGCGTCGTATCAGCAATTACCTCGGCAGTGCCAATGCCTGTAGGCAAAACCAATCGTAATTGACCAGAGAGGACTTTCTTATCTCGCATCATGTGCTTGATGAAGTCATCGAAATTCATACTGTCTGGAGTATGCACAGGCAGTTTTGCACGACGCAAAATCGCAACAATACGCTCAAATTGCTCTTCCGAGATCAGACCGCGTAGATGCGACGTTTTGGCCGCCATAACAGTGCCGGAAGATACCGCTTCACCATGCAGCCAATTGCCATAGCCAAGTTCCGCTTCAATCGCATGACCAAAGGTGTGACCTAAGTTAAGCAAAGCACGGATGCCCGATTCTTTCTCATCCTGAGCCACCACTTCCGCTTTTATTTCACAGCAACGTGCGATCGCATAAGTTAGTGCTTCTTCATCCAACGCATACAAGCGTTCAAGATTGTCTTCTAACCATACAAAAAAATCTGCATCGTAAATAATGCCGTACTTAATGACTTCGGCGATACCCGCAGCGAACTCACGTTCAGGCAACGTCGACAGGCAGTTCGTATCAATGATCACGGCTTTAGGTTGGTAAAACGCACCTATCATGTTCTTACCCAACGGATGGTTAACCGCGGTTTTTCCACCAACCGAAGAGTCCACTTGGGATAGTAATGTGGTCGGTATTTGAATAAAGTCGACCCCACGCTGGTAACAGGCAGACGCAAAACCCACAAGGTCGCCAATAACACCACCACCTAACGCGATGATCACAACATCACGAGCATAACTCCCTTCCAGTAAGAAGTTCATTACTTGATTAAATACATCCAAGTTTTTGTACTGTTCACCGTCAGGCAATTCTAACAAGGATGCACTACAGCCGAGCTGCTCGAGTTGCTTTAAAATTTTGTCTGCATACAAAGGCGCCACTGTGACATTACTGATCACAACAACTTTTTGTTTTGCATTTTTGTTTGAGAGAACTTGAGAGAGGTACGCCGGGTCCTCAAATAACCCGGCGCCAATAGAGATTGGGTAGCTACGCTCAGCTAGGTTGACCGTAATCCGTTCCATCGGTTTGCTCCAATTAAAAAAAAGATAAAGACTTATCTCTCTTCTAGCATTTTTACGATCTGGTTGGCTACCACTTTTGCACTTTGATCGTCAGTGCGAACAGTGTAATCCGCTACTTCTTCATATAAAGGATTACGTTCTTCAGCTAATTGCTCCAGTACTTCGCGAGGGTTATCCGTTTGAAGTAAAGGACGCTTCTTGTCGCGGTTTGTACGCGCAAGTTGCTTTTCAATCGTCGTTTCTAAGTAAACAACAACACCACGTGCCGAAAGACGATTGCGGTTTTCTTTGCTCTTAACAGAGCCACCGCCAGTCGCAAGCACGATGCCTTGCTCTTGTGTTAGGTCTTCAAGTACCGCTTCTTCACGCTTGCGGAAGCCTTCTTCACCTTCTACATCAAAAACCCAAGAGATGTCTGCACCAGTGCGCTCTTCGATCACTGTATCGGAGTCAACAAACTCCATATGCAGTTGCTGTGCTAGATGTCTACCAATTGTACTTTTGCCGGCGCCCATTGGGCCAACAAGGAAAATATTACGTTTCTCAGCCATGTTTAGCAGTAATTTACAACATTGATTCAATAAGATCGCCACAAGAAAACACAGCTAAACTGCTGTTCTACAAGGCTTGTGGCACCAGTTCCTCACAGATAATTCGTGATAAGACCCGAAATTATCCAAGCATGGTGCCACTATTGCAACTTTATTTTTGATTTAATCAGTTTTTCCCGAGACAGAACTACTGAATCACCACCTTAGGCGTGACGAAAATTAACAGCTCACTTTTACCAACATTTTCATAACTTCGACGAAAAAGCGCACCTAATAGCGGCAGGTCGCCCAACAAAGGCACTTTGTCCACCGAGTTAGTAATGCTGTGCTGAAAAATACCACCAAGAACGACCGTTTCACCGTTATTCACTAACACTTGCGTCCCGATACGTTGAGTATCAATCGCAACAGCTTCACCAGTGCCTGTCTTCACGACTTGTCCTGGTCTATCTTGCGTGACACTTAAATCCAACACTAAGCGGTTATCCGGTGTGATTTGCGGGGTCACCTTCAAACTTAATACCGCCTTTTTGAACGTCACCGTCGTTGCACCACTTGATGATGACTCAAGATAAGGAATCTCTGTACCTTGTTCGATATAGGCAGGCTTCTTATTGGTAGTGATCAAACGTGGGCTCGAGATAATCTCAGCTTTAGACTCTTGTTGCAGCGCAGAAAGTTCCAAATCAAGTAGTGTGTCTGATCCTAACTTCGCTACTTGGAAAGCAAGACTGGTCGCATTCGGGCTGGTTGCAGCTAAGTTTACATTTAGGAAGTCATCGATCCCTACTCCATCACCGTCACCACCGTCATCACCCCCTTCTCCATTATAGAGACCGATCGTGGCAAGGTTGTTCTCAATAGAACCGCCCACTGTATTACTGCCATTAATAGACGTAAAACCCCAACGAATACCTAGCTCGTCCATGTTACCTTCATTTATGGTCACAATACGCGCCTCAATTTGAACCTGTTTAACTGGAATATCCAAAGACTCAATAATTTCTCGAATCACCTCGATGTTTTCAGGTAACTCTCTAATCAATAACGAGTTAGTTCGCTCATCAATGGTCATACTGCCGCGCTCTGACAGCATGCTGATATTTCCTTCACCATTGATCATCTCCGCAATGTCTGATGCTTTAGCAAAATTAACTTTGATGATTTCAGATGAAAGCTCTCCCATTTCTTCCGTCAGTTTTTGTTTTTCTAACTGCTGCTTCTCACGCAAGTCCAGCTCATCAGTCGGAGCAACTAAAATCACGTTGCCATCGACACGCTTATCTAACCCCTTAATTTGCAAAATAATATCCAGCACTTGCTGCCAAGGGACACCATCAAGACGAAGCGTGAGGTTGCCTTCGACAGAGTCGGAGACAACCAAATTAAATTGGTTGTAATCAGCAATAAGCTGCAAAACATTTCGCACAGGAATATCTTGGAAGTTAATCGAAATAAGCTTACCTTCTCTTTCTAAAATGCTTTTATCTGGGGCTTTCTCATTGGGTTTGATCTTCGCTACTTTGATTTCCAAAAAACGCCCCGTTAAACGGTAATCATGCATGTATTCTTCATTGATGTTCGCAACCAAGCGCGTCGTCGAGGTGTCGCGAAACACTTCTACGCTCTCAACCACAGTCGAAAAATCTTTCACGTCTAGGAGATACAATTGCTCGTCTTTTACTGAAGTGTTAAGCAAATCGATACTTAACCCTTCCTGTACACGCTTGATATCTACAATCGCAGCCGGTGACGCCAATTCGACGACAATCACGGCGTCTTTATCTTTATTAGTTCGAAAGTCGATACTTTTTAGGGCATTGGACGAAACTTCTTCAGCTGCCGCTAAAGGGGCTAAAAATACAAACAACCATAAGGAGAAGAGCCCAGTAAGTATCCTTGGTGTACGTGTTAATCCTTGTCTCATTTTCATTACTCAATATCAAAAATAAATGGGGCTATCTCAAAGCCAACTTAACTTTACGTTTTTGCCAACATCCTAAGCCGTCGGGCAACGTTTCATTAATCAACAAATAGGAGTGGCTGACATGGGTCACTTTGCCATTATTGCGTCCAAGGTATTGACCCGGCTTAACTTTATAGACGGTGCCATTGGGAGCCTGAACGAGGCCAGAAACCGTGTTATCCATGCCCATGACCCCTTTCAAACGTAATTGGCTTAATGGGAATTTTTCTAATTTTCCAGTTCGCCTTCTTGAGGGCGGTTGCCAACAATCTTTTCTTGCAACTGGCTGAGTCGCGATGGTGGCTTCTTTGGGCAATTCAAAGGGTGCACGCTGTACTTCCGGTGCGTACGTGACTGCAACATACTTGTCTGCGGGCTTAAGCTTCTCGACCTCTCGACGCGCCTGTGTTTCCACTCCTCGAATAAAATCCGTCAATGATTCATCATTCGCCTGGCAGCCCATCAATAGAGAACCCATCAGTACCAGCAACAAAGACTTACTTGTCATTTTTCGTCTCCTCCGGCTTAAACTGATAGGTGTTAGCGCGCACCCGAAAGTGCAGAGTTTCGCTCTCTTGGCTGACACGTTGCCAAGTCACATCTTTAAACGTGATGATTCGAGGTAGCGTCGCTATCGCCTGAGAAAAATGGCCGATGTCATGAAAGTCACCCGTTAACTCAATGTTTAAAGGGAGACGATAAAGGAAGTGCTCTGATTGTTTTTCGCCCCAGTCGATTCGGGTGAAAGTCAGCTTATTGTCGATGCCAAGTTCATTCACTGAAGCGAGCATTGTAGCCAGCTCTTTTTGCGCAGGCAGTTGCTGCAGCAATAACTCGTAACGGGTGGTAAGTTCATCCAATTGAGATTGAAGCTGAGGCAACGCTGCCACTTTGTTCGCTTTGATCTTCAATGCCACCTTGAGTGTCTGCTCCTGCTGGATCAAGTGATTCAACTGTTCTTCTTTCGGTTTAAGGTAAAACCAATAACCTAAGCCTTGAATCACCATGATCAGAAGCGCGATTACTATAATCTGGGGCAACAATGGCCACTCGGCCATTTCATCGATTTCGAGATCCTGCCAATCAACCACGTTGAGCCTCCAATTTCTTCTCCGTTACTTTGAACATGAAAGACACTTTGAATGTTTGAAACTCTTTCCCAAAACGGGCTTTGCCGTGAACGATGGAATGCATTTCTACGTCGTTCAACTTGGCCGAGCGCTCCATGTTGTCCAGCATCGTGGCAAGTTTTGGAGTGCTATCAGAGATCCCAGAGATCTCAATTTCCAGATCATTCATTTTGATCTTGTCGACATATACACCTTCAGGGATAACGGCAGGCATTAAGTTCATGAACTCGGTCGTTTTGTTTCGTCCGTTTTGTAAACCTTCAACGACCTTTAGGCGTTCGAGGATTTTGCTGTGCTCTTGCTCTGCAATTTTCATTGCTTCAATACGCTGGTCGAGTTCGGCAATGTAGTGAGTGAGGTAATCGAGCCGATCCTGTTGTTGATCTTGTTGGTACTCAAAAAACTTTCCAATACCCCACTGGATGCCAACAGCGACCAACATGCCTAATGCGACCAAACTGATGAAACGACGTCGGTGCTCTTCTCTTTGATTCTCTCGCCAAGGAAGTAAATTAATGCGATAAAGCACGGGCGCCTCCTAGCCAATGAATGCCACGAACGGCCAGTCCGGCTGCTGTTGAGAAATGCTGCCAATCCACAGCACGACGCTTACGCTTAGACACCTTCATCTCAAATAGCCCTAGCGGATTTAGCAATTCACACTCTAACGACAATTGTTGAGACAACTCTTCTGCGAGCATGGGAGTGGAGGCCCCCTCCCCTGATAACCAGATACCCTTGATGTTTTGTGAGCCATTGATTGAGGTATAGAGCTGCATCTGGCGCTTTACTCGCTCTATGATTTGACGGTTAAACAGCTCTGTTTTCTCCTGAGCATCATCGGACAGAAAATCGACTGGAGAAGCGCTGTTTGCTCCGCGTGTGCCGTAAGCAAACTCTTTGTGAAACAGTTCACCTTGTTCGGTAAACATGGTGAAGGAGCTCGATAAGGTGCCAATATCGAGTAAGCAGTATTTGTTTTTGTCAGGAAAGCGATCGGCGGTGAGCTTCCAGATATGACCAAGGCTTTGCGAATGCACGTCCACTAAAACAGGTTTTAGTCCGGACTTTTGTAATGCATCGACTCGGCCTTCTACCACATCTTTTCTTGTCGCAAACACTTGATAGCTATCACTGCCACTCTGCCCGCCCTCAGCGCGAAGACGAACGAAGTCTAAACTCAGCTCTTCGACAGGGAATGGCGATTGATGAGAAAAGGCTTGTATCACTGCAAACTCAACTTCACTCTCTTCAAGATTTTGTTCTATTTGCAGTTTCTTGCTAATTACCGAGTTATCAGGAACTGAGATCGCAACTTTTTTAGCACCAAAAGGCAGTTCTTTTTTTATCTGCTTGAGGGTCTTTACAATTTCTTGATGATTTATGGTGTTATTTTCAGCGACAATACCTTCCTTTAGTAATATTTCTTTGTAACCCAACAGAGCGTAATTGTTGCCTGTGGGTTTAAGTACTACGGCTTTGAGGCTGTTATGGCCTATATCGATGCCGGTAACGATTAGCTTATCCATCTCTTACTCTCGCTCCGAAATTTCTTCGTGCAAAGGTTGTTATTAGCATCCAAATAAGAGTTAATATCTCTTATGTGCTAAATTTTTGACCTAAGAGTACAAGGGTTTGCCGTTACACAGCCTCAACCAATCAGGGATTCTCCGGTGAAGTTCATAAAGCGTTTATTATTTTTAACATTGATTTGCATAATTCTTGGAGTCACCACAATATTTGGCTTCTATCAGTACGTGAAGCCTGAATTGCCAGATGTTGCAACTCTAAAAGACGTTGAATTACAAACACCTATGAAGGTGTTTAGTCAAGACGGGAAGCTGATCGCACAGTTCGGTGAAAAGCGTCGTATTCCTGTTACTTATGACGAAATTCCTCAAGACTTAATTCACGCGCTCATCGCAACCGAAGATAGTCGTTTCTATGAGCATCCTGGTATCGACCCTATCGGCATCACTCGTGCAGCGGTTGTTGTTGCGGTTTCAGGCTCGGCTAAACAGGGTGCAAGTACGATTACGCAACAGCTAGCTCGTAACTTCTTCTTATCTAATGAGAAGAAGATCATGCGTAAGATTAAAGAGATTTTTATTGCTATCCATATTGAGCAGCTTTTAAGTAAGCAAGAAATCATGGAGCTTTATGTCAATAAAATCTTCCTTGGTTACCGCTCATATGGCTTTGGTGCTGCCGCTCAAGTGTATTTTGGTAAGAGCCTTGATGAATTGACGTTAAGTGAGATTGCAACACTCGCTGGTATGCCAAAAGCGCCATCAACCATGAACCCAATTTACTCTCTTGAGCGCGCAACAAAACGCCGTAACGTTGTATTAATGCGAATGCTTGATGAGAAATACATTACACAAGAGCAGTATGACGAAGCACGCAATGAACCTATCGTGGCGCGTTATCATAGCGCTGAGATTGAGCTTTCCGCACCTTACGTAGCAGAGTTGGCTCGTGCATGGGCAGTAAAAGAGTACGGTGAAGAAGAAGCTTACACCTCTGGCTTGAATATCTACATGACTGTGGATTCTAAACTGCAAGATGCTGCGAATACGTCTGCGGTAAATAACCTCTTGTCATACGATGAACGTCACGGCTACCGTGGTGCAGAAAGTGTGCTTTGGAAAGAAGGGGAAGCGGCCTGGGGCAATGAGCAAATAGAAAAGCACCTGAAGAAACAGCCAACTTATGGTGACCTTTACCCTGCGGTTGTGACGAAAGTCGATGATAAGACGGCGCAAGTATGGGTTAAGAACCATGAAGAGCAAACCATCCCTTGGACTGGAATGCACTGGGCGCGTAAGTACATTACTGATAACCGCCAAGGCTCAACACCAAAGTCAGCGCATGATGTGCTAGCGACAGGTCAACAAGTTTGGGTTCGCGAAGTAAGTGAAACCGATGAAGATGACAACACAACACTGAGCTGGAAACTGAGCCAAGTGCCGACAGCAAACACCGCGTTTGTTGCGATGAACCCAGAAAATGGCGCGATATTGTCGCTGGTTGGTGGTTTCAACTTTGTTCACAGCAAGTTTAACCGTGCAACCATGTCAGTGCGTCAGGTTGGTTCAAGTATCAAGCCTTTCATCTACTCGGCAGCAATTGACAAAGGGCTGACTCTAGCGACTTTGATTAACGATGCGCCAATTAACAAGTGGGATGCAGGTTCTGGTTCAGCTTGGCGACCAAAAAACTCACCACCAACTTATGGTGGCCCAACGCGTCTTCGCCTCGGCTTAGCTCAATCAAAAAACGTCATGGCAGTGCGTACACTCCGTGAAGTTGGCCTCGAGGAGACACGTCAGTACCTTACTCGTTTCGGTTTTGATATTAACCAAGTACCACGCTCTGAGACCATCGCACTCGGAGCTGGCAGCTTAACACCAATGAAAGTGGCACAAGGTTACTCTGTGTTTGCAAACGGTGGTTATTACGTTGAACCATTCTATGTAGAACGCGTGGAAGATGCATTCGGTGAAGTACTGTTTAAAGCCAATCCAAAGAGTGTTTGTCATAAGGATTGTCCGCAAATGAGCGAGCAGCCAGAAAATCGCTACGCTGATGAATTTGGCGAACAAGACGTCGCGATTGATGGCCTAGCAACAGACAATGCCCTTGAAAATGATGAACCTCAATATGCACCGCAAGTTATCTCCGAACAGAATGCATTCTTAATGCGTGAGATGATGTACAGCAACATTTGGGGTGGCGGTAACTGGCGTGAAGGCACAGGTTGGAATGGTACAGGCTGGCGCGCGCAAAAACTTGGTCGTCGTGATATCGGGGGTAAAACGGGTACAACGAATGATTCCAAGGATGCTTGGTACAATGGCTATGGACCTGGTGTCGTTGCGATAGCTTGGGTTGGCTTTGATGATCACTCACGTGCACTTGGCCGCACCACTGTTAACAGCAACCTAGGGCAAGGCCAAATTTCTGGTGCCGAGTCGGGTGCGAAAACCGCAGAGCCTGCTTGGATTGACTTCATGCGTGTTGCGCTAGAAGGGACGCCGGAGCAAGGTAAAAATATTCCAGAGGATATTATTCGAGTTCGTATTGATCGCAACAGCGGTATGCTAACGCACAAGGTAGATAGCACATCAATGTTCGAATACTTTGAAAAAGGCACGGAGCCTACCGAATACGCTGGCGACCGTTTAGAAGATAGTATTTACTCTTCAGGCTCTGGCGCAGAAGAACTGTTCTAAATCACAAAAGCACAAGGGAGAGCATCAAGCTCTCCCTTTTTTATGTCTGCTTCTTATGCTGCAGCATTCAATGATGGATAAGAAGCCAACACCTCTTTAATCTTCGCTGCTAAAGCTTCAAACCTAGCTCGTAATGGTGAGCCCGGACGGTATACGAGAACGATATTACGCGAGGGGGTTGGGTTAACAGCTGGTACGTAGCATACGCCATCTTTTTGCTTCTCATTAGGGATAGAAAGCTGAGGCAATAACGTAATCCCCGCACCGGCAGCAACCATATTGCGTAACGTCTCCAAGCTGGTGGCTTTAAAACGCTCATCGTCTTTTGCACCAGCGGCAAAACAAAAACCTAACGCTTGATCTCGCAGACAGTGGCCGTCTCCCAACGCTAAAACGGTTTTACCATTCAGCTCCAACATATCAACATGGTCGAGAGAGGCCCACTCGTGGTCACATGGCACTGCGACACTTAATGGCTCTTGATACACTTCGATCTCTTTAAATGGCGCAGTTTCATCAACCGAAGCTAAAACTAAGCAATCTAGTTTGCCTTCTTCCAATTGACGCACTAATTGATGTGTTTGAGCTTCGTGCAGAAATAGTTCCAACTCAGGAAATGCTTCTTTTATCTGCGGCAGAATTTTGGGTAGTAGATAAGGCCCAACCGTCGGGATGAAACCAATATGCATCGGTCCAGTCATGGCTCCGCTTTGACCACTTGCCATATCTCTGAAGGTTTTCACTTCACTTAAGATGCGTTTAGCCTGCTCCACCAGCTGTAACCCTGAATCGGTAAACAAAACACGTCGGCTGCTTCGCTCTAAAAGCGTGGTCCCGAGTTCATCCTCTAGTTTACGAATTTGCCCACTCAATGTTGGCTGGCTAACAAAACATGCCTCTGCCGCTTTGCGAAAGTGCTTATGTTCCGCAAGTGCAACTAAGTACTCAAAATCTCGAATATTCATAATTCACGCTTCGCTTCTTTAACAATAGCTAATACCTATCAAAACCATAACACCAAACGATTAGAGCTATCAAAGGATTTTTACAATAATGGGCTCAACAAAACGAAACAGAGCGACGAAAAACGCTAAGCTCTATACGCATAATTTAAAATAGTTAAAGGAAATCATTATGTTTGTATCTAAAGAAGGTCAACAAGTCCCTCAAGTTACTTTTCCAGTTCGTCAAGGTGATTCTTGGGTGAATGTAACGACCGATGAGCTATTTAAAGGTAAGACCGTTATCGTATTTAGCTTACCGGGTGCATTTACTCCAACCTGTTCATCAAGCCATCTACCTCGTTACAACGAATTGTTCCCTGTATTTAAAGAGCACGGAGTGGATGAGATTATTTGTGTCTCGGTCAATGATACGTTCGTGATGAATGCATGGAAACAAGACCAAGAAGCAGAAAACATTACCTTCATCCCGGATGGTAATGGTGAATTCACCGATGGCATGGGTATGTTAGTGGATAAAAACGACATCGGCTTTGGCAAACGTTCATGGCGTTACAGCATGCTAGTAAAAGATGGCGTAGTGGAAAAAATGTTCATTGAGCCAAACGAACCAGGCGACCCATTCAAGGTGTCAGACGCAGATACGATGCTGAACTACATAGCGCCTGACTACAAAACGCAAGAATCCATCACGGTGTTCACTAAACCAGGCTGCCCTTTCTGTATGAAAGCGAAACAAAATCTGATTGACCACGGTCTTCAATATGAAGAAGTGATTCTGGGTAAAGACGCAACAACAGTTAGTCTACGAGCTATATCTGGTCGCACGACTGTTCCACAAGTCTTTATCGGTGGCAAGCATATAGGCGGTAGCGAAGAGCTAGAAGCGTATCTAGGCTAAGCTGTCCATAGCCTACACCCTCGGTCTCCGGTGCCTTTTGGCTCGGAGGCCAACCCTAAACCACTTCTTCTACTAGTCTAGATAAGTAGTCATCTGCCAATAAGGTGACTACTTATCCAGATTCAACTATCCAATTCACTCTCCAAGCTCAATGTAGCTAGCTTGGCTTAAAACAAAAGCGAGAGTTCACGATGAAACAAGTAAATGTCGACGTAGCGATTATTGGTGGCGGTACGGCTGGTCTTGGTGCTTATCGAGCAGCAAAAGCTCATACCAACAGCGTGGTAATGATTGAGGGCGGTCCCTACGGAACAACCTGTGCTCGTGTCGGATGCATGCCGTCTAAGCTGTTAATTGCGGCAGCAGAAAGTGTTCATCAAATCGAAAAAGCACCTGGATTTGGGATACACCCGCAAGGTGAAGTACGAATTAACGGACAAGAAGTTATGGATCGTGTAAAGCGCGAACGCGATCGTTTTGTTGGCTTTGTGCTTGAAAGTGTCGATGATATTCCCGCTGAAGACAAACTATCGGGCTACGCGAAGTTTGCCGATGACCACACTCTCATCATAGATGATCATACTCAGGTCACCGCACAGCGCATTGTTATTGCGACAGGATCTCGTCCAGCATATCCGGCAGCTTGGAATGAACTGGGTGATCGCCTAGTGATTAACGATGATGTATTTGACTGGGATGACTTACCAGAGTCCGTGGCAGTATTTGGCCCAGGAGTCATCGGCCTTGAATTGGGTCAGGCTTTACACCGCCTAGGGGTGAACGTGAAGCTCTTTGGCCTTGGAGGACAAGTGGGCCCACTGACAGACCCAGAGGTGATGGCGTATGCAGATAAAGCCTTTAAGGAAGAGTTCTACCTTGATGCAGATGTAAAAGTCGAAAGCATGAAACGCATTGCTTCATCAGACAATGACGGCGAAGACAAGGTCGAAATCCAATTCATCAACCATGATGGCGAATTAGAAACTTTCGTTGTCGATTACGTATTGGCCGCAACGGGTCGTCGTCCAAACGTCGATAAGCTGGCGATCGAGAACACCAATGTGGCTCTCGATGAACGTGGCGTACCAACGGCGGATCACTATACATTGCAAACTTCGGTAGAGAGCATCTTCATTGCAGGTGATGCAAGTAACCAAATTCCACTGCTGCACGAAGCCGCTGACCAAGGCCGTATTGCTGGAGACAACGCAGGCCGTTTCCCAGATATTCGTGCGGGTCTGCGTCGCTCACCAATTTCAGCCGTGTTCTCCGACCCTCAAATTGCTATGGTTGGCGAAACATATAAACAACTAGAAACACGTCTAGGCACATGTGGATGTTTCGCAACCGGTGAAGTCTCGTTTGAAAATCAAGGACGTTCGCGCGTCATGCTTCGTAATAAAGGTATTCTGCATGTCTACGGAGAGCAAGGCACTGGACGTTTTTTAGGTGCAGAAATGATGGGCCCGAATGCAGAGCATCTTGCGCACCTTTTAGCGTGGGCGCACCAAAATAGGATGACGATTTCTGAGATGTTAGATATGCCCTTCTATCACCCAGTGATTGAAGAAGGCGTCCGCACTGCTCTACGTGATTTGAATGCAAAACTACACTTAGGGCCAGAAATGGTGAAACATTGTCTTGACTGCGGCCCAGGCTGCTAACGCTTTCAGGCTTCTATCTAAATATAAAGCAAAGCCTCGTCATCAACGAGGCTTTGCTTTACTACTTTGGCGCAATGAAATCTCTCTTACGCTGCCATCATTGCATAGCGACTGACCATACAAATCGCGACAACACCGATCATAAAGAACCCACCAGCGATACTCAGCGCAAGTTTCAACTCTGTCGACATCATTATATTTCCTGTTAAAGACTGACAGAGCACCATACATCAATTACGTGCCACAAAGCTTTTACAAAGCTAACTTTCCATTTTTGGTTGTGTCATAGCGCTCTAAGTCCGGTACAAGAAACGCTTTCCACCATATAGTTAGATATATAATCTGAAGCAACACTAATGGTTTGGAAAACACTATGACTTGTCGCCGCTGCGAAGAACATTGGTTTTGGAAAAAACTTGGACGTTGCCAACGATGCTTGGATCAATTGACGGTACTTTCTGTACTGTGTTGGATTGTGTGGTGGTTTACGCTCAAAGATGATCCACAAAGCATCGAGTCGATCGCTTTGATCTTTGCCGGCTTCGCTTTCAACGTTTTGTTGTTTCTACACTTATGGATGCGTTTTGTCATCTTGCCTTGGCAACGTCGAAAGGGACAAAAAAAGGCCAATAAAAAAGAGAAAAGTGACAGATAGAAAAAAGCCCCAAAACCAATGTCAGTTCTGGGGCTCTCTTAGATTCTTCTAAGAAAAAGCAGTGGTACTTTAATAGACCGGGCTTCCTCTCAAAGGTTCCAAATTTTTTCGATTTTTTTAGCGAATACTGATGTAAGTAAACAGGAAAATGACTATGTCATTGAATGCTAATAAAATCACTCCACAACTTCAGTTCATGCCACATGCGTTTTTTGGATCACTTGCTCCATTAAATTGATCTCAAGCGCTACCTCATCACATGCATGTTGACGTGGGCACTGATCGCAATCTTTCAGAACTTTCTCCGGCAGTAATGACTTCGATGTCGGTAAAAAGCTTTGCTTCATAAAGAACTCAGGCGTTCGCGTTAGAACAAAGACTTTCTTGATCGCCATCTGGCGCGCTTTCTCAACCAAATAGTTCACAATCGCACTGCCCTGCCCTTGGCCTTGCCAGCCCGCTTCGATACCAAGAGAGCGTATTTCAGCCAACCCTGAGTCATACACATATAGAGAAGCGCAACCCGTCACTTCACCATGATGCTCAGCCACCGCGAAAGAGCCAATATCTCTCACGAGCTCATTACGAGAGCGCGGAAGATTCTCACCAAGGTTCGCCCAGTAAGCAACCATACCTTCCAACGTTTCAATGTCCGTCAAACGTGCAGGACGCACTTTCACCGCCGAGCTGTCACGCTGGCTCAGGCGCTTATCCGCTTGTTCTACCGCGTAAGCGACCTGGTGAGGCGAAACACCACCCAAAGCACAACGCTTTTCCAAACACGAATCGATAGTCAGAATGTCATACACATCCGCTTCAATGACTTCTGAGAAGGCTTTTAACTCTTCGAGGGACAGTTCTTCTAACGCACAACCTTTAGCAATAGCACCAACGACCGCGACACCGACGATGTGGTGAGCTTCACGGAATGGGATGCCTTTCGCAACTAGGTAATCAGCTAACTCCGTCGAGTTTGCGTAACCTTGTTTCGCCGCTTCTAGTGTGCGCTCGCCATTCACTTTAATACCGTCAAAACACAGAGCTGCCATTTCCATGCAGTCGTTCCATGTATCTAAAGCGTCAAACAACCCTTCTTTATCTTCCTGCATGTCTTTGTTGTACGCCAATGGCAAGGCTTTAACTGTCATCATCATGCTCGATAATGCGCCATAGACACGCCCTGTCTTACCACGGATCAACTCAAGTGCATCTGGGTTTTTCTTCTGTGGCATTAATGACGAACCAGATGTCACCGTATCCGCTAACTCAATGAAGTTTGACTCGCCTGAATTGTAGAAGATCATATCTTCTGCAAGACGAGAAAGGTGCAGCATAGAAATCGAAGCCACCGACATCAGCTCCATCACATGATCACGATCTGAAACCGAATCGAGTGAATTACGCGTAGCACGGAGGAAACCGAGATTATGTGCTAATTGTTCGCGATCAATCGGATAAGCCGTTCCCGCTAACGCACCCGAGCCAAGTGGACAAGTGTCGAGACGCTGTAAGGCATCATTCAGACGAGAGTAGTCACGCTCGAACATTTCAACATAAGCCAAGCACCAGTGAGCAAAGGTTACAGGTTGAGCACGCTGAAGATGAGTATAGCCTGGCAATACGGTGCCTTGGTGCTGTTTAGCAACATGGACCATTTGTGCTTGTAGGCGATCTAAAGCAATCAATAATTGCTGACCTTGCTGACGACACCAAAGTTTCAAGTCTGTGGCGACTTGGTCATTCCGAGAACGCCCAGTGTGGAGTTTTTTACCTAAATCTCCCACTTTACTGATTAGCTGCTGTTCAACCCAAGAGTGGATATCTTCTGCATCAGAGCGAAGAATTTGGTGAGGGTCTTCCATCACTTCTAACTTCAGCTCATTTAAAGCAAGTTCCAGTTTTTGCTGTTCTTCTGCCGATAGCACATCAACAGAAAGCAGAGCTTTAGACCATGCGATTGAACCTACGATGTCTTGCTCAGCTAATCGGTAGTCAAAACGCAACGAATCATTGAACTCTTTAAATCTGGTATCTGCCGCTTGGGTAAATCTTCCGCCCCATAATGCCATTGCGTCTCTCCTGATGACTATTGCTTACTTTAACGTTCTCGAATGAGTAGTAACCAATTTGATGGTCATTTGCTCACTTTTTCTTATGGGTCAACGTTACGGCAATTTCGACAAAAAATAAAGTATAAATTCAATATTTTTACATATATATTCAAACCAACTTTAGATACCCGCTTTTAGAAACCAAAAGACCCGCCTATAAATGGCGGGTCTTTATTCAATCCAAGATGGATGTTAAGGGATTATTTCTTCTGGCTGTTCAATGCACGAATACGGCTTGATAGCGAGTAAAGACGGATGAAACCACCTGCATGGCTTTGGTCGTACACTTCATCTTCACCAAAAGTCGCGAACTCTTCTGAATACAAGCTGTTGTCAGAACGTTTTTGCGTCACTGTCGCTTGACCTTTGTAGAGCTTAACAACCACTTCACCGTTAACGTCTTGCGCTAGCTCTTCTGAAGCGGCAAGGATCGATTTACATAGTGGCGTAAACCAACGGCCATCGTATACAAGGTGAGACGCTTTTAGACCTAGCTCCTCACGGAATTCGAATGATGATTTGTCTAGCACAAGCTGCTCTACAGCACGCAGCGCTTCCATCATGATGGTGCCTCCCGGTGTTTCATAACAACCACGAGACTTCATCCCAACAAGACGGTTTTCCACGATATCGATACGGCCAACACCGTGCTTAGCGCCCTTCTCGTTTAGGTAAACCAGTGCGTTATATGGTGTCATCACTTCACCATCAACTTCGACCACTTCACCTTTTTCTACTTTCAGCGTGACGTATTCCGCTTCATTTGGCGCTTGCTCTGGGTCGACAGTCCACACCCAGCAGTCTTCGTTTGGTGCGTTCCACGTATCTTCTAAAACGCCGCCTTCCGTCGAAATGTGCCATGCGTTTGCATCACGTGAATAGATCTTAGTAAGAGACGCAGAGCAAGGAATATTACGCTCA
Source organism: Vibrio sp. YT-18 (assembly GCF_033337345.1). Classification (NCBI taxonomy): domain Bacteria; kingdom Pseudomonadati; phylum Pseudomonadota; class Gammaproteobacteria; order Vibrionales; family Vibrionaceae; genus Vibrio; species Vibrio sp. YT-18. The sequence goes on from NZ_JAWOQO010000027.1 coordinate 35,988, forward strand.
GCTAGGTAATCCAAACACTCTTCACGGCTCACTAGGTCCCACTCACGCCAAGGTGCAATCACTTGTAAGTCCGGTGCTAGTGCTGCGAATGCGCCTTCAAAACGTACTTGGTCGTTACCTTTACCTGTACAGCCATGACACAGAGCGTCCGCGCCCACTTTACGTGCCACTTCAACCTGCGCTTTGGCAATGATTGGACGCGCCATTGATGTACCTAGCAGGTACTTACCTTCGTAGTACGCGCCGGTTTTTAGCGTTGGGTAAATGTAGTCTGCGACCATTTCTTCTTTCAAGTCAGCGATGTAGCACTCAGAAGCACCAGAGGCTTTTGCTTTCGCTTCAATGCCTTCTAGCTCTTCGGCACCTTGACCAACATCGGCAACGAAAGCCACTACTTCACAGTCGTAGTTCTCTTTTAGCCACGGGATAATTACTGAAGTATCTAGACCGCCTGAGTATGCGACTACCACTTTATTTACGTTCACTTTGCTCATGTTTTTTCTCCAAACTTAACTGGCGCTGCGCTCGGCGGTCAGTGCCAACTACGACTTCCTAATATTGAATTCTTTTGCTGATGCTTATTGAGGCAAGAATTGAGTACCAATACTTTCACCAGCGAATAACTGTGCTAATTTTTCTGGGTAACGCCAGGTCGCGACTTCAATTGGACGGCCAAGATCATTGGCGGCCTCCAAAGCGGCTTTAACTTTGACGATCATGCCATCGGTGATCACATGTCCATCGATCAACGAGTTAGCTTGCTGCTCTGACAGGGTTTTGATCAAATGGCCTTTTCCATCTAATACACCACTCACGTCTGATAACAGGACTAACTCCGCATCTAATGCGCCCGCAACCGCGACTGCTGCTTGATCAGCATTCACATTCATCATCTGGCCATCTTTGGTTAAACCAATTGAACTGATGATCGGCAGTGCACCTGTGTTTAGCACCGCTTGTAATAGTGCTGAGTCACCCGGTGATGCTTTGCCTACCGCGCCGAGTTCTGGGTCAAGTTCTTCAACAAGACACAAACCACCATCCGCAAGGCTAAGGCCCACAGCGTTAAGACCGTCCGCAATCGCTTGACCTTGAAGTAACTTATTCGCAGTGCCTGCAAGCGCGCCTGCAATCACAGGAATTTGATCGTAAGGCGTTACGCGTAAACCGTTTTTCTTTACGGTTTCAAGCTGAAGCTTTGCCATCAACTCATCAACTAGGTAGCCACCGCCATGAACGATGGCGATTTGTCGCTGTGCCGATTTTTGGTAAGCCGCAATGGCACCAAACAGTTGGCTTAAGGTTTGAGTGCATGATAGAGCTGCACCACCTAGCTTAATGACTAAAGGAGCTTGATTGGTTTGCGTCATCGCATTTCCCTCTTTCAACGACTACAGCAACGCTGTCAGTTCTGGGTAACCGTAATGAATATTGAGACATTGCATCGCTTGACTCGATGCACCTTTAAGTAGGTTGTCGATAGCTGAAATCACAATGATGTGTTCGCCTTGTACCTTCCAGCCGATATCGCAGAAAGGGGTATTTTCGACATCCTGAATACGTGGAATACCGTCGCCTTTAAGACGCACCGCAGGCTTGCCTTGATAAGCTTGTTCAAACGCCTGTGCCACTTGTGCTTCTGTCACACCTTGCGCAAGCTTCATGGTGATAGTGGCAAGAATGCCGCGTTTAAAGTTGCCGAGGTGCGGAGTAAAAATCACATCGCAACCCAAGTGCTGAGCAATCTCTGGCTGGTGACGATGGTTAAATACACCATAAGGTTGCAAGCTCACTTCACAGAAGCTGTTAACCATGGAGGCTTTACGCCCTGCACCAGATACACCACTGGTTGCGTTGATCACTGGCCATTGGTTGGTATCGAGCAACGCATGTTCTAATAAAGGTTTGATTGCAAGCTGTGAAGCGGTTGGGTAGCAACCTGCTACTGCAATCAAAGGAGTGGTTTTTATTGATTCTTGGTTCCACTCTGCTAAGCCGTATGCTGCTTTATCTAACCAGTTGTTATGTTGATGTGCGAAGCCATAAAAAGTGTCGTAAAAGCCTTCACTTTTCACACGGAATGCACCCGATAAATCGAATACCTGACAGCCTGCCTCCAAGAAAGTTGGGGCTAAATCATGGCTGACTTCGTGAGCCGTTGCCAAAAACACCACGTCCGATTCTTGAGCGATTTGCAGTGGATCCGTTAGTGGTAAAACTGGCATATCAATGATGCCCGCTAGCTTACCGTGTAGCTGCGCGATGCTCTTTCCCGCATCAACACTGTTGGCGGAAACGTATAAACCTGATAGCGTGAGTTGTGGGTGTTTATTAACCATTAACGCTAACTCTGCGCCGGTGTAACCGCTGGCTCCAATAATCGTGGTTTTTAGCATTGTGTGACATCCATATACTTAAAGGCTCAAATGACTATTCATATTTAATTTTTGCTTTATTTTGATTTTTTATTCATTAAATATGATTTAATATGTGTTTTACATTTTTGTGGTCTGTCTGTCAACAGGAGATTTGAAGAATCCATGCAATTACCAACTTTTCTAGAGGTCTATGAAGGACTCATCAGCACCTCTTCTATCAGCTCCACGGATCCGAGCTGGGATCAGGGCAATGCAAAAGTCATCGAAAAACTCGCATCTTGGTTTAAAGATCTGGGTTTTAGCGTTGAAGTGATCGAAGTCGAGCCAGGCAAGCACAATATGATCGCACGTATGGGAGAGGGAGAAGGTGGCCTTTTACTTGCTGGCCATAGTGATACCGTGCCATTCGATCAAGGGCGATGGAATTTTGATCCGCATAAACTGACGGAAAAAGACAACCGCTTCTACGGTTTAGGCACAGCAGACATGAAAGGCTTTTTCGCCTTTATTTATGAAGCAGTGAAGAAAGTCGATTGGAGCAAGCAGAGCAAACCACTTTACGTATTAGCCACTTGTGACGAAGAGACCACCATGTTGGGCGCGCGACATTTCACAGCAAACGCCCCATTTAAGCCGGATTACTGCATCATTGGTGAACCCACCAGCCTTGTACCAATTCGAGGTCATAAAGGGCATGTGGCAAATGCCATTCGCGTAACAGGCAAGTCCGGTCACTCATCGGACCCAGCGCTTGGCGTTAACGCTATTGAGATCATGCATGAAGTCATGTTCGCCATGATGCAACTGCGTGACAAATTGATTAAAGAATATCACCATCCGGGTTTTGCCATTCCAAGCCCAACCCTAAATCTTGGACACATTCATGGTGGTGACAGCGCTAACCGTATTTGTGGTTGCTGCGAACTGCATTACGACGTGCGTCCTCTTCCCGGCATTAGTCTTGATGGTTTAGAGAACATGTTGCGCGGAGCATTAAAAGAAGTCGAAGCGAAATGGCCAGGGAGACTGGAGATTATTCCATTGCATGAGCCTATTCCGGGTTACGAATGCCAACATGACCACCCATTTATTGGTGGTGTTGAAGAGATTTGCCAAACTAGTTCAGAAACCGTGAACTACTGTACTGAAGCACCATTTCTACAGCAGTTGTGTCCAACCTTGGTGCTCGGCCCTGGGTCAATCGACCAAGCCCATCAACCGGATGAGTTTCTATCCTTCGACTTTATCGCCCCCACAATTGATGTGCTTTCAAAGGCGATGGTCAAGTACTGCTGTTAATACGCGTTTAAGCTCAAAGTCTGTGCAGCTCGATTGAGCTGCATCTTTTTATCTTCACAATTTAGCGCTAGTCTTAACACTTATTTAACTTGTTATTTTGTAATTAATTTTCACTTTTTACTCTATGGCTGCCGTAAATTTGCTCTAAATCAGGAGACAGCGGAATAATTGCAAACTTAGTCTGCTTTATTTGACTATAACTGGTGCTTTTCGCTAGATTGGAGTCTTAACAAGGACAATGGATGTAGTTTTTTTACGAGGCAGGACGACAATGAACGAGAAATACGCCGCACTCAAAAGTAATGTGCGCATGTTAGGCCACTTATTGGGTAACACCATTCGCGATGCCCATGGCGAAGAAATCTTCGAGAAAGTGGAAACCATTCGTAAATTATCCAAATCAGCTCAAGCAGGGAATCAAGCAGACAGGGACAGCTTGATCGAAGAAATCAAACATCTACCTGATGAGCAGCTAACGCCCGTTACTCGCGCGTTTAACCAATTTCTAAACCTCACCAATATCGCTGAGCAATACCACACGATTTCACGCCATTGTGAAGAGCACATTTGCGAACCAGACGCGATTAACTCGCTGTTTTCTAAACTGGTACAAAACGATGTGAGCAAACTGGACACTGCCCAAGCGGTTCGTGATCTGAATATTGAATTGGTATTGACGGCTCACCCAACAGAAATTACGCGCCGCACGATGATCAACAAACTGGTCAAGATAAACGAGTGCTTATCAAAGTTGGAGCTAAGCGATCTTTCTTCTAAAGAGCGCAGAAAAACCGAACGCCGCCTAGAGCAACTGATTGCCCAAGGCTGGCATTCAGACGTGATTCGACAACAACGCCCTACTCCGTTGGATGAAGCAAAGTGGGGCTTTGCGGTCGTTGAAAACTCTCTATGGGAAGCAGTACCGGACTTCCTACGTGAGATGAATGACCGTCTAAAATCTTACCTTGGAGAAGGTTTACCCATTGATGCTCGCCCAGTGCACTTCTCCTCTTGGATGGGCGGTGACCGTGACGGTAACCCGTTTGTTACTCACAACGTTACGCGTGAAGTCTTACTATTGTCTCGTTGGAAAGCCGCCGATCTTTATCTCAATGACATCAACGAGTTGATCAGCGAGCTGTCTATGACAGTTTCAAACGATCAAGTCCGTGAACTTGCTGGCGAAGATCAGCACGAACCATACCGTGCGATCCTGAAGCAATTACGCACTCTGCTCAATGAAACCAAAGATATTCTCGATGCTAAGATCCACGGTCAAAAGCTGGCTGTTAAAGCACCACTGCAAAAAGTCGAGCAACTTTGGGAACCGCTGTATGCCTGCTACCAGTCACTAAACGAATGTGGCATGGGTGTAATAGCCAACGGCTCACTACTGGATACACTACGCCGCGTAAAAGCATTTGGTATCCATCTTGTACGTCTTGATATCCGCCAAGAGAGCACGCGTCACTCAGACGTCTTGTCTGAACTAACTCGCTACTTAGGTATTGGTGATTACGAACAATGGAGTGAGCAAGATAAGATTGCTTTTCTAACTAACGAGCTTGCATCTAAACGTCCGCTTCTCCCTCGTGATTGGGAACCGTCTGAACCCGTCAAAGAGGTTTTGGATACCTGCAAGATTGTTGCAGCACAACCGCGTGAAGCGTTTGGCGCTTACGTTATTTCAATGGCACGTACCGCCTCTGACGTACTAGCCGTTCATCTACTGCTACAAGAAGCGGGTTGCCCTTACCGCATGGATGTGTGTCCTCTGTTCGAAACGCTAGACGATTTGAACAACGCAGAATCGGTCATCAAGCAGCTTATGGGGATTGACCTTTACCGTGGTTTTATCCAAAACCACCAGATGGTCATGATTGGTTACTCTGACTCAGCGAAAGATGCAGGTGTTATGTCTGCTGGTTGGGCTCAGTATCATGCGATGGAATCGTTAGTTAAAGTGGCTGAGGAAGAAGGCGTTGAGCTAACTCTATTCCATGGTCGTGGGGGCACAGTCGGTCGCGGTGGTGCACCTGCGCATGCTGCGCTTTTGTCGCAACCACCAAAAAGCTTGAAAGGCGGTTTACGTGTAACAGAACAAGGCGAGATGATCCGCTTTAAACTGGGGCTCCCAGATGTCGCAGTAAACAGCTTTAACCTATACGCAAGTGCGATTCTGGAGGCCAACTTGTTACCGCCACCAGAGCCAAAACAAGAATGGCGCGACTTGATGGAAGTGCTATCAGAAGTAAGCTGTGAGTCTTACCGAAATGTGGTTCGTGGCGAGCCAGATTTCGTGCCTTACTTCCGCCAAGCAACACCAGAACTCGAACTCGGCAAGTTGCCACTTGGTTCTCGTCCTGCAAAACGCAACCCTAAGGGCGGAGTAGAAAGCTTACGTGCAATCCCGTGGATCTTCTCATGGAGTCAAAACCGTTTGGTACTTCCTGCATGGCTAGGCGCAGGTGAAGCGATTCAATACTCGATCGATAAAGGCCACCAAGCATTGCTCGAAGAGATGTGCCGCGAATGGCCATTTTTCTCAACTCGTCTCGGCATGCTGGAAATGGTGTACTCGAAGTGTAATATTGATATCTCTCGCTACTACGATGAGCGATTGGTGGATGAGTCGCTCCGTCCACTCGGTGAAAAGCTTCGTGCTCAGCTTCAAGAAGACATCAAAGCGGTACTGAATGTAGAGAACAATGAAAACTTGATGCAGCATGACCCTTGGGGACTCGAGTCGATTCGCTTACGCAATATCTACGTTGAGCCATTGAATATGCTACAAGCAGAGCTACTATACCGCACGCGTCAAACCGAAGAAGCTTCTGCAAACTTGGAAGAAGCGTTGATGGTGACGATTGCTGGTATTGCTGCTGGTATGCGCAACACAGGCTAATCGTTTCATTTTTAATAAAAAGCTGGGCAAATGCTCAGCTTTTTTTTATCACAGGATAATCGCAACAAAACAAAAGCAGTTAAATACACCACTAGAGACCCAAAAAATACCAAAATAAAAGAATAAAAAACCACAAGTTAACACTATTGATTATTATGTTAGTTTTTTAGGGTAATTTTGTCCTACTATTCCACTTCATGCTTATTATTTATATACTACTTGCCTGCTGAGAGCTCATAAATCCAATCATACCTGCTCCAGCCTTGATGGGACTCCCCATCTCTCTAGGTGATAAACGGCTTTAAGGTGACAGGACCAACATTGTTGGTGCTACTTATACATTAAAAAACTCAAGTGCCAGTAAGAGCGCAGCTGAAAGTATAAGTAGCTTGTTTACAAGTTTATTGACCATTTGGATTGAAGACATGTCATTACCACACGTAATCTTAACTGTTCTTAGCACTCGCGACGCAACCGGTTACGATATCACTAAAGAATTCTCTGCTAGCATCGGTTACTTCTGGAAAGCAAGCCACCAACAGGTGTACCGTGAACTCAACAAAATGGCTGAGAAAGAACTGGTTACTTGCGTATTAGAACCCCAAGAAGGCAAACCAGACCGCAAGGTTTACTCCATTACAGACGCTGGTCGCAGCGCTTTAGGAGAGTGGTTTGATCAACCAACTGCACACCCAACAGTTCGTGATGAGTTTTCAGCGAAATTGATGGCATGTGCCGTTCAACCTGCAGCTCCATTCCGTGACCAACTCGCCGAGCTAGTTGAAGAGTCTCGCAAACTGGTTTCTCACTACAAAGAAATTGAAGCGGCTTACTACGCAACGCCGTCAACTTTAGATAAACAAGCTCGCCTAGAACGTCTAACGCTTCGCCGTAACCTTCTGTTACGTGAAACTTGGATCACTTGGGCAGAAGAAGTTCTAACTGAACTTGAAGTGATTGGTTAAACTCCTTTTGCTTTGATAAAACGAAAAAGGCTTGCCACTTGGCAAGCCTTTTATCTTTTTGAAACCAGATTTACGCACCGACTACTGCGCGAGGACGAACACCCAACGTATGGCATAACGCGTAAGTCATCTCTGCACGGTTTAGTGTGTAGAAGTGAAAGTCCTTAACCCCTTCACGACTCAGTACACGCACCATATCAATAGCTTGGCTAGCTCCTACAAGCTGGCGAGTCACCGGATCATCATCCAAACCATCGAATTGTTTGCTCATCCATCCTGGTACTTTCACGTTGTTCTGTGCCGCAAAGCGAGAAGCTTGCTTAAAGTTCGATACAGGCAAAATTCCTGGCACAATTTCTACGTCAATTCCTGCTGCGACACAACGGTCACGGAATCGCAGGTAAGACTCAACGTCAAAAAAGAACTGAGTAATAGCACGGTTTGCACCTGCATCTACCTTACGTTTTAGGTTCAATAAGTCAGACTGAGCGCTTTTAGCTTCAGGGTGAACCTCAGGGAATGCAGCAACGGAGATATCGAAATCGTGGCGTGATTTCAGCAGCTCAACCAAATCCGAGGCATACATATCAGGCGCACCGCCACCTGGAGGAATATCACCACGCAGAGCGACGATATTTTCAATACCATTGTTCCAATAATCATCGGCAATATTAATCAACTCTTCACGAGTCGCATCAATACAAGTGAGATGGGGAGCGGCAACCAATCCGGTTGTGGCTTTAATTTCTTTAATGATGGAGTGTGTTCTGTCACGCTCGCCGGAGTTCGCACCGTAAGTCACAGAAACAAATTTAGGTTGAAGCGTTTTAAGACGGTGCACTGAATTCCAAAGTGTTTCTTCCATCTTAGCGCTGCTTGGCGGAAAAAACTCAAACGATACATTGATGTTATCTGATAACTCAGCAATATTCTGGTTCAAGGCGTCGATATGGCCTGCGTGCGTATATCCCATCTTACTCTCCCTGCGGCACTCCGCCACGAAAACAAATCCTTAAAATCGACGTTTAGACGTCTATATGTCTACAGAATGTATTGAATACGATTTAATGTCAACCTTGTAATTATGAATTTTTCTCACGTTAATAATGAAGATAGTTCAAGTTTCTACTCGAGCATCATCTCACCATTTTGCACGGGTTATGACTTCAGTATGGCACTGATAGGGGAATAAAAAACCCTGGATTAATTCCAGGGTTTTTAGGTCAATCGCAACTTTAAAATAAACCAGCCAATCGGTTGAGGTCGGATTGAATAGCGCCGGCTGTCACTTCTCTGCCTGCGCCTGGTCCTCGAATGACCAGAGGGTTATCTTTGTACCACTTGCTCTCTATGGCAAAAATGTTATCGCATGGCAATAAGTTGGCGAGCGCGTGCTCACGAGATAACGCTTCGACTCCCACCGTTGCTTTACCATTTTTTTCTAAACGCGCCACATAGCGAAGCACTTGATCGTTTCTCTGTGCTTTTGTCAGACGCTCTTGAAGTATTTCACTCAACAACGCTCCATTATCGAAGAAATCATCTAAGCTCAGTTCTCTTAATTCTTCTGGCACCAAAGACTCAACTTTAACGCTGTCTGGTTCTATATCTAGGCCCGACTCTCGAGCCAAGATGACTAACTTACGCATTACATCGGAGCCATCTAAATCAGAACGAGGGTCAGGTTCGGTTAACCCTTGCTGCCAAGCAAGATCGACTAAATCATTAAATGGCACAGAACCATCAAACTGTTGGAACAGCCATGATAACGTCCCCGAGAAAATCCCCGATAGAGCGACGATTTCATCCCCACTTTCACGAAGATCTCGCACGGTATGGTTTATCGGTAACCCAGCACCAACCGTTGCGTTGTATAGCCAATGACGACCAATTTTAGCGAATGCATCTTGAACCTGATGGTAGTACTGACTATCTGCGGAACCGGCCACTTTGTTAGCGGAAATCAAATGAATGCCTTGCTGTGCGATTTCTACGTAGCGCTGAGCTAACTCTTTACTCGCGGTAACATCAAGCACGACGGCTTCATCATAGCTTTTAAGCGCTCCCAAACGTGCCAGCCAATCCCCATTGTTTGCTATGCTTTCATCATCAAATCGTTCAGCAACACTCGCCGCCTCAATACCTTGCTCATCGAACCAATAGGTTTGGCTATCCACAACCGCGACAAGATCAAAGCTCATACCATGACGTTTTTCGAGCTCACTTTTTTGCGTAGCAAATAAATTTAGCCAACTAGAACCAATATTACCCTTGCCACATAAAGCCACTGCCACGCGTTTTTGCGCTTGGAACAACTGGCTATGAATCGTTTGAACCAACGCCTCGGTATCAGTACGGCGCAAAACAGCGACTAGGCTCAGCCCTGAGTCTGTTTCAGAGATAAATTCTACCGGAGAGTGCTTTAGCTTCTGATAAAAGCCAAAGCAATGATTGGCGTTTTTCGTAACGCCTGCACCTACCGCAGCTAAGAGCGAGTAACCTTCTTTTAGCTTAATTTCTGCCTCTACCGCAAGCTCTTGCAAGTGTTTCAATGCACCACCGGCGATTTCTGCGGTGTAAGCCAAGCGTAGCGTATGCTGATCGGATTGAGCTTCAAATGCCAATGGCTCTAATTGCGCGCGCTGCAACGCTTGTAATACATCACTCTGTGTTTTTTCGAAGTCGTGCCCATGCATGAAAGACAACTGCACCAATAAAACATCATCCAGTGAAGTAATAATTTTAGCGCCACGACCAGATGCCAATACACGCTCAATACGAGTAGAACCCGACTCTGGCAGATAGCTACACTTGAGATTAAGGTCCATGGTACTTTGCGCCACAGGCTGAAGCGTACGACTGTGTAGCACTGGGGCAGCTAAGCGAGCAAGTTCACTGGCTTCATCCAATCGAAGTAACGGTAATAAACAAGCGTCAGACACCAAACGTGGATCGGCACTATAGACACCAGCAACATCACTCCAAATCGTGACAGTACTGACTTCAGCAAGCGCGCCTATGACCGTTGCAGAATAGTCAGAGCCGTTACGACCAAGTAGAATGGTTTCTCCTGCCTCGTTCTGAGCCATAAAGCCAGTAATTACCACACGTTTATGGTTATGCTGCGCGAGGATCTCTTTAATTAAAGGGTATGAACGAGCGCGATCAACCTCTGGTTGAGTTCCCGCTTCTGCACGTAAAAACGCTCGTGCATCTTGTGCAACCGCAGGGATAGAACGTTGAGATAATAACGCGGCCAATAGGCGAGCAGACCATACTTCTCCGTGCCCCAGTACCGCGGCTTTTTGCGCATTAGTGAGTGGTGCAGTCAGCTCCGAGAGAGTACTGAACTCATCATGTAATAAAGCTAACAGCTCTTCTTTTGTTTCACTCTCCAACAAGCTTTCTATTAGCTCAGTTTGAAACTGTCTTAAGCTTTGAAGCGCTTCATGCGCAATTCGGCCATCTTTATTTAACCCTTCCAAAAACTCAATCAAGCGGTTAGTGGTTTTTCCTGCAGCAGAGACGACCACCAGATCATTTTCTGTCGAATACTCCTTGAGAATACCCACAACGCGTAAGTAGCATTCTGGGTTTGCTAAGCTACTGCCACCAAACTTATGCAGCTGACGTTGTACAGTCATTGTTATCGTCTCCTATTACTGGGTAGCTTTAGCGAACGCTTGTTCTAAATCTGTGATGAGGTCTTGTGCATCTTCCAAACCGACAGACAAACGTAATAGTTGATGAGAGACCCCAGCCTCCGCCAGCGCCTCCTCACCCATTGCACGGTGCGTCATGGATGCTGGGTGGCAAATCAAACTTTCTACACCACCTAATGACTCTGCTAATGAAAACAGTTGGAGCTCTTTCACAAACACCTTTAACTGCTCAAACGAACCAGCAAACTCAAAACTCAACATAGAGCCAAAGCCCGTTTGCTGCTTTTTAGCAATGTCGTGACCTGGATGTTCCGGCAGGCTTGGATGATAGATAGTTTTAACTAACGCTTGTTTCTGTAGGTAAGCTAGTACCTGCTGTGAGCTCTCTTCATGTACTCTCATACGAGCACCAAGCGTACGAATACCTCGCAGTGTCATGTAACTATCGAAAGGTGTGCCCGTTGCACCAATACAATTGCCCCACCATGCAAGCTCTTCTGCATGCGCTTCTGTGTTGGTGATGATTACCCCACCAATTACGTCCGAATGACCGTTGATGTACTTTGTTGTGGAGTGGATAACAAAATCCGCACCTAGCTCTAAAGGTTTTTGGTACACGGGTGTCAAAAAGGTATTGTCCACCGCAACTAACGCGCCGACTTGTTTCGCTTTTTCACAAGTAGCTGCAATATCCACTACGCGAACCAGAGGGTTTGACGGAGTTTCTAGCAAAATGAGTTTTGGTTTTTGTGCCAATGCAGCATCTAAAGCCTGTTCGTCTGATTGATCGACAAACTGAACCTTAAAATCGCCTTTGTTAGCTCGGGTATTAAAAAGACGATAGGTACCACCATAACAATCGTGAGGAGCAATAATGAGATCATCTGGGCCGAGAAAAGCGGAAACCCATAAATTTAATGCCGACGTACCGCAGTTAGTAACAACCGCTCCTTTTCCAGACTCAAGTTCAGATAGCGCACTTTCCAACAGTCCGCGGTTTGGATTACCAGATCGTGTGTAATCATACTTGGGCACTTCACCAAAAGCAGGAAAACCATAGTTAGTGGAAAGATAAATAGGTGGAACGACAGCATGATATTGGCTGTCTGATTCAATACCAGTGCGTACTGCAATGGTCGCAGGTTTGCGAGTGCTCATGGGTGTATCCTTTCACGGGTAATGACTTCTAAATAGGAATGCGCTATATCTAATGAGTAACATAAAGTGATCAACACGCTTCCTTTGCTGTTATGTTCACTTTACTCGTCAAAAAATGAGACGTCAACACTTCTAGACGTCTATATGTCTTTGCTTATGGCGGTAAATGCAGCTAAAATCAGCACCTAAATTATTTTTAACCGATTACATAAATGAAGGTGTGCAATGGCTGACTGGAATGGCGAATACATTAGCCCATATGCAGAGCACGGCAAAAAAAGCGAACAAGTAAAAAAAATTACCGTCTCTATCCCGCTAAAAGTTTTAAAGGTGCTAACTGATGAGCGTACTCGCCGTCAGATCAATAACTTACGCCATGCAACCAATAGCGAATTGCTATGCGAGGCATTTTTGCACGCGTACACAGGTCAGCCACTTCCGACAGATGAAGACCTTCGTAAAGACCGTCCTGATGATATTCCAACAGAAGTAAAAGCGCTGATGACGGAAATGGGCATCGAATTTGAGTCATTCGACGAAGAATAAAAAAGCCTGATAAAAGGTTTCAGGTAATAACTCTTGCCTCGAGCCAAATGGATGACATAAAAAATGGGACGCAATAGCGTCCCATTTTTTGTGTATCACATCTGAAAGATATATTACTCTGCCATGTAGTTTTCAGGCATCTCGATACGAGCTACACCTGAATTAACCGCCGCCTGAGCAACCGCTTTTGCAACACGTGGTAGCAAACGTGAATCCATTGGTTTTGGAATAATATAGTCCGCACCAAACTCTAGCTTATCAACACCGGCAGCCTTCAATACGGCTTCAGGTACAGGCTCTTTTGCTAGCTCGCGAATCGCCTCAACGGCTGCAAGTTTCATTTCATCATTGATTTCACTTGCACGCACATCAAGAGCACCACGGAAAATGAATGGGAAACACAATACGTTGTTAACTTGGTTAGGATAATCACTACGGCCAGTACCCATGATCAAGTCATCACGAACTGCGTGAGCAAGTTCCGGCTTGATTTCAGGATCCGGGTTAGAACATGCGAATACGATTGGCTTATCAGCCATCAACTTCAACGCTTCCGCTGGCAACAGGTTTGGACCAGATACACCTAGGAACAGATCTGCACCTTCAATTACGTCTTCTAGTGTGCGCTTATCTGTATTGTTCGCAAATAACTGCTTATATTCATTAAGGTCATCACGACGAGTGTGAATCACACCTTTGCGATCTAGCATGTAGATTTTTTCGCGCATTGCACCGCATTTGATCAGAAGCTCCATACACGCTACAGCGGCAGCGCCAGCGCCAAGACAAACAATTGTTGAATCTTCAAGTTTCTTACCTTGAAGTTCGATTGCATTCAGCATACCCGCTGCCGTTACAATAGCAGTACCATGTTGATCATCGTGGAATACTGGTACATCACAACGCTCAATCAAACGTTTTTCAATCTCAAAACAGTCTGGTGCTTTAATATCTTCAAGGTTGATACCGCCAAAAGTGTCTGCAATGCTCGCAACAGTATCCACAAATTCATCGATCGTGCGGTGCTTAACTTCAATATCAATAGAGTCAAGACCAGCAAAACGCTTAAACAGTAACGCTTTACCTTCCATCACAGGCTTAGATGCAAGTGGACCTAGGTTACCTAGACCTAGAATAGCGGTACCGTTAGAAATAACAGCAACCATGTTCCCTTTTGCAGTGTACTTGTACACGTTATCCGGGTTTTGTGCGATTTCACGCACTGGCTCTGCAACACCAGGGCTGTATGCAAGGGCAAGATCACCCGCCGTTTCCGCAGGCTTTGTCAGTTCGACAGCAATCTTTCCTGGAGTTGGATAAGCATGGTAATCCAATGCTTTTTGGCGATGTTCTTCTTCTGGAGTGGCTGCTTGGTGGTTGTCTTCAGACATGGACGTTTCTCTTTTTTATTTTTAGGTAAGGGGGCATAAATTCTATCGGATAGAAATCAAACTTCATAGGCAAGATTGCGAGCAATATCCTTAAAAAGCCGATAATAAAAGAGATTAGACCAGATAACGGGGTTAAGCACCCGATTTTCGAGTCAGGTGCTCTTTCTTCTTACTATTATTGGAGTATGCAAACTCAGAAAGTATCGTTACTCTTCGTCCACGTATTGCGCTTGGAGATAATTCTCAATACCAGACATTTCAATCAAGCCAAGTTGCGTCTCTAGCCAATCAACATGTTCTTCTTCATCTTCAAGAATATCTTGGAAGAGATCTCGAGACACATAATCTCGAATGTCTTCAGCGTAGGCAATCGCATCTTTTAAATCTGGAATAGCCGCCATTTCAAGCTTTAAGTCACACTCGAGCATTTCCTTGGTATCTTCACCAATCATCAACTTACCTAAATCTTGTAGGTTCGGTAAGCCTTCAAGGAACAAAATACGCTCAATTAGATGATCGGCATGCTTCATCTCATCGATAGATTCGTGATATTCCTTGTCTGCTAGGTGCTTTAAGCCCCAGTCTTTATACATTCGGGCATGAAGAAAATACTGATTAATAGCGACGAGCTCGTTACCGAGCACTTTATTGAGATGTTGAATGATGATTGGATCGCCTTTCATGACAAAACCCTCCTCTTTGGCTTCATTTAAATGTAGAAGCAAATGAGAAGGTGTCAAAATGTAAGGCAAATAATTACTGCATACTTACAGCAATTAGCTGGCTTGTTTAAATTCCGTGTAACTAGTTTCCGCTAAAATTTCCTTGGCCTGTCTGATGCACTTACCACATTGGCTGCCCAATGCCGTGCACTTTTTGATTCCTTTAATATCTGTTACGCCTTCATCTATCGCCAACTTCCTGATTTTTTTGTCGGAGACACCATGGCAAAGACAAACGTACATACTCAAAAAACCTATAAAACTAATCTGTGACAAACAATATAAACAAGAATAGTTCTTGTTACCAGTCGCATTATGGTGTCCGCTCAGAATATTTGGTTATAACGATTTTACCGCTGCAGGAAAAGATCAAAGGGTTAAGAGGGGTGAGTAAAAGCGTTAAGAAATAAAGTCGGTAAAACTCTGTTTTTAAATCGAAAAAGTGACGTCTTTTATTTCAACACTTATAACTAAATGTAATCTAGAAATGAAAAAGGGAAGCCTAAGCTTCCCTTTTCGATGCGCTTTCTTCAAAAAGAAGAACAGTGCAAGATTTCGTTTAATTCGTTATGAATTAGTCGAAGATCTTAGCAACAACACCAGCACCTACTGTACGGCCACCTTCACGGATCGCGAAACGTAGAC
>NZ_JAWOQO010000278.1:0-1042 GCF_033337345.1 Vibrio sp. YT-18
GATAACGGGCAGCAATTGAATAAAGGTAAGGTGGAGCGTCAGAAGTTGCTGATGCACGTATGTAAATCTGCCAACTTGCCTCTGATCGGGACTTCAGTAAAACACAGTTATCAAGTGGGGCGTTTACGTCGTTTGTTGGCGGCGCATATTTATTTGATCGAGCCTGAGAAAGAAGTGCGTTTTTGTAAGAAATGCGGCAGCCCTATGATCATCAAAACCGCCAGCCAAGGTGAATTTAAAGGACGACGATTTTTCACCTGTAGTCGTCAACCTAATTGTACTTATACTGAAAACTACAATGTGGTGTTTGAGTCTGACGACTAATACAACCAATCAAACGATAAACCTAAAGGCTTTGATTTGTGTAGATCGAAGCCTTTTTTGTATCGCCCAATACGCCAAGATCTATACTTTGAGAAAGAAAGCGGAATAGGGAAGTCGTATGCGATATGGATGGATATTTGCACTGTTGCTGCTAGCTCCACATGTGCAAGGAATGCAGAGCTTAAAGCCGCTGGAGTGCAAACTGACAGAAACGCCACAAGACCATTTTTTGTTTTATCGTGAACAGATGGTTTATCACAGCGAGCAGTTTGTGATTTTCCAAAACTTTAAAGGCAGAGTAAGTACTCAAGTCGATGTCAAAACGGGTAAACTGATCCGCACTACTTACATTGGTGAGCCATTTGAGCCTAAATATCAAATTCTGTTTGGTTTTTGCCCTGATATTTCCCAGACATTACAAATTTGGATGTTAAGTGAAGTGCCTTACGACAATTGAACAAAATCGTAAAAGTTATATAGATCACACTTTTATCCCCAATAGACGAAGGTCTTGCCGATAAAATCATCTGAAAACGGGTGTTGAGTTTACATTTTCACCAAACGATTCAAAGTTGATGAATTTATGCTTGCACCCCTGATCGGATATAGCTAATATCCTTCTCGTTCCAGAGATATGCGTCCGTAGCTCAGCTGGTTAGAGTATCGCCTTGACATGGCGGGGGTCTGTGGTTCGAGTCCACTCGGACGCACCATTCTG
>NZ_JAWOQO010000279.1:0-1042 GCF_033337345.1 Vibrio sp. YT-18
CAGAGGATTCACCTCAACTTGGTGAGCAAGATTTAAAGGATATCGACTTCAGCAGCAATGATGTACTGGTAGGAATAGCAGCCAGTGGCCGTACACCTTATGTGATTGGCGGTTTGGAATACGCGAATACGATTGGTGCAACTACCGTTGCGTTGTAGTGCCATCCGGATTCTCCTATCGCAGATATTGCTGATATCGCAATAAGTCCCGTTGTTGGCCCAGAAGCCTTGACGGGGTCCACTCGCTTAAAATCAGGCACCGCGCAAAAGTTGGTGCTCAACATGCTCACTACAGCAAGTATGATCCGTTTAGGTAAGAGCTACCAAAACTTGATGGTGGACGTGAAAGCGACCAACAACAAATTGGTCGCGCGTGCTGCTCGCATTGTTATGCAGGCGACGGAGTGCACTAAAGAAGAGGCAACCGAGGTACTTAAGCAGACCAATTATGAGGTGAAATTGGCGATCTTAATGATCTTGACCGATCTTGATATCGAGTCCGCACGTCAGCACCTTCATCATCAAGACGGCTTCTTGCGTAAAGCGGTAGAAAGCCATAAATCAAACTGACCGAACGTAAGACGGTTGGACAGTAAAAAGGTGGCTCATGGGCCACCTTCTCTTTTCGCCGGTGCTGACACATCAAGCATCAATCCTCGTCATACAACCACTCATCAAATTCGCGATTTAACTCGTTATTCACCTTACGCTTGAGCTGGTCTGGATCAGTGGCATTTTTAACGCGTTCCACTTTATTCGTGTACTGGCTTGTCGCCTCGTTTACTTCCCGTTTCATTTTGTTTTGCACGTAAGTCCCGTTGGTGAGATCTTCAATATCCCGCTTGGTATTATTGAGCGTATTCGTAATCTGATGCTTGTTATGGTCGTATTTGCGTTTCGCTTTGATCGTGTCTTTCAGCACATTGCCGGCACTTGCGGTTAGCGGCAGTAATACTAACGCAACTAAAAAGTACTTTTTCATATTTCAATATCACTTATTACTCAATCTCAATGAGCCAAGTAGACCAAAGCGATCCGATAGA
>NZ_JAWOQO010000280.1:0-1041 GCF_033337345.1 Vibrio sp. YT-18
TTTACTTTCTTTGCGTTTTCGACCGCGTCTTGAACAGACTCTTCAATAGTTTTACGGCGAGTTAACACGACACCCAAACGACGACGACCATCGATTTCTGGTTTGCCAAATAAGCGCACTTGAGTTTGAGGTTGCGCTAAAGCCTTCGCAAGGTTGTCGAAACGAATGTCTGTTGATGTGCCTTGACCTAGGATCACCGCTGATGCAGAAGGGCCATACTGAACGATTTTGTTAATCGGCATTCCAGTAAATGCGCGAACATGAAGAGCAAACTCGGACATTTCTTGAGAAATCATCGTAACCATGCCAGTGTCATGCGGACGAGGAGACACTTCATTGAAAATAACCTTGTCACCTTTAACAAAGAGCTCTACGCCGAAAATACCGTACCCACCTAAAGCGTTTACGACTTTCTCTGCCGTGTACTCTGCTGCTTTTATTGCATTTTCCGACATTGCTTGTGGCTGCCATGATTCACGGTAATCACCATCTTCTTGACGGTGACCAATTGGCGCGCAGAAGTGAACGCCGTCCACTGCTCTAACGGTCAACAAAGTAATCTCGTAATCAAAATCGATAAAGCCTTCAACGATGACTCGACCTGCGCCAGTTCGGCCGCCTTCTTGTGCGTAGTCCCATGCTTTTTCAATATCGTCTTCCGTTTTGATGACACTCTGTCCCTTGCCAGATGAACTCATGACAGGTTTGACCACACATGGGATACCTACGTGCTCTACTGCGGCTTTAAAGTCATCGTAGTTGTCTGCAAATCGGTAAGGGGAGGTGGATAGGTCTAGTTCTTCTGCGGCTAAGCGACGAATACCTTCACGGTTCATTGTGAGCTTGGTTGCTTTCGCAGTTGGCACAACATTCAGGCCTTTCTCTTCAAGCTCGACAAGTGTATCGGTCGCGATAGCTTCTATTTCTGGAACAACGTAAGCTGGCTGCTCTTTGTTTATGATCTCTTCTAGAGCCTTACCATCTAACATATCAAGCACGTAGCTACGATGAGCGACTTGCATCGCAGGTGCGTCTGCATAA
>NZ_JAWOQO010000281.1:0-1040 GCF_033337345.1 Vibrio sp. YT-18
CTAGATTCGCTAACGGTCAAGCTGGGTGTTCCAAACTACTGGTATCAGCTGCATCAAACTAAGAGCTTGATGGTCAGTGAATCTATGGCTCTCAAACTGGATATTCGTCCGGGCGATTACATTGATCTGCAAGCGCCACTGGGTGAAGGTTGGCAAGTCGTGGGTGTGTACTACGATTATGGCAACCCATACAACCAAGTGATGATGTCCCATCGAAACTGGCTTTATGCGTTTGCCGGAACGGGCAACGTAGGGTTAGGCGTATTGCTGAAAGACAGCGTGAATGGGGAAGGGTTGAAGAATCGTTTAGAAAATGTCTTCCGATTGCCACAAGACCGCGTATTCGACAACAGCAATATCTACAATCAAGCCATGAGAGTATTTGATCACACGTTCGCCATCGCTGGCACGCTAGGCAACATTACTCTTATCATTGCTGTATTTGGTCTTTTCTTTGCAACCCTAGCAGGAGAACTCTCTCGTCAAAGACACTTCTCGCTGCTGAGATGCATGGGTGTTTCTGGCAAAGAGTTGGTTGCCTTGGGGGGCTTGCAACTGTTCGCCTTTGGTGCCATTTCTGCGATTATTGCAGTACCGTTAGGATTGGCCTTGGCCCACCTAATTGTTGATATCATCATTAAACAATCTTTTGGTTGGTCACTCGAACTGCAAACCATTCCTTGGGAATATGCACAAACTATCGCTTGGGCAATGCTCGCGATTATGATCGCCGGGGCGTTACCCGTAATTCGAATGATTAAGAGTACGCCAATGAAGTCGTTGAGGGATGCGTTGTAGTGGAAAAACAAAACTCTAAAAAGCGCGTTTTTGCTTCGATGCTGATCGTTGTCGTTTTTGCCATGTTGACTGGAGCGACGTTGTATTCAACGTTTTGGCTAGAGCCTACTGCTACCCAAGAAAACGAAATTAATTCGGTACTGACGCGAGAAAATAAAACCATTTTTGAGCCGGTTTTACCGGACGAGCATGTCTCATTGCCTTCAGACTTTCGC
The DNA here is from genome assembly GCF_033337345.1 of Vibrio sp. YT-18. Taxonomy (NCBI): domain Bacteria; kingdom Pseudomonadati; phylum Pseudomonadota; class Gammaproteobacteria; order Vibrionales; family Vibrionaceae; genus Vibrio; species Vibrio sp. YT-18. The sequence continues at coordinate 1,014 of NZ_JAWOQO010000281.1, forward strand.
TTCCATCCTGAATATCAACATGAATGG
>NZ_JAWOQO010000282.1:0-1039 GCF_033337345.1 Vibrio sp. YT-18
GATTTGCGAAACTGGCTACTCTGATGGCTCAACCGCGATCGATTACGATGTCGAAATGTACGACTACGAAGATAACCTCATCGCCAAAGTTAGAACAGACAAGCGTTCTATTGCCGAGTTTTCTCATCCAGAGACTGATTTCTACTTGGTTTTCGATGCCGGTCATGAAAGCCCAGTTGAAGTGGATGTGGTTGAGCTGAAAGAGAAATGATCACACAAAAAGTTCGTCCCGATAACGGTAGCCGAGAAGGGAAATGGGTGGCACTTACCATCGCTGGTATTCTTGCTTGCGCCAGTGTTTTGATGCCTCTGCACCAAGTTGATTCTCCCCATTCTGAAGTGCTTTCTCATCAAATTCGAATCACGGACTTGCACCAAGAAGAGCTCGGTTTGATTGCCGAGCTAAAACTGGCGCATGAAGAACTGCGCGATTTACACGCAGAGTCCGGCACCTGGCCAGATACGGAAGAGATGGCGTCACTGTGGATTGCTCCCTTTGTTCAAGATCAAAACTGGAAGCGTAAAGGTTCGCATCAATGGCAGAGCATTGGTGACGGGATCTACTTGGGCATCAGACAGAGTGAGCAAGGGGCGGCTTCAATGATTCTAGATAGTCGTCAAAACCACGCCGACATTTGGCTAATCGATGCCCATGGTTTTGCGCCAACCCCAACATTGAGCGAAGAAAGCCATCGCCATCAACAGGGGTGGCAACAGCTAATTCTCTCTTCTCCATCTTCTGCTCACCCTTCGCACACTTAACTCAATTCAAAGAATACATATTATGATCACACGTTCGCTTTTACGTTCCATGTTTGCATCTTGCGCTTTATTGGTCGCTAGCACGTCCAGTTTCGCGAGTGACAAAATGAAAATTGGTATCACGCTTCAGCCTTATTTCAGCTATGTGCACGCTGTTGTTGGTGACAAAGCGGAAATCTTGCCGCTGGTGGATGCTGGCTTTAATCCACATAACTACTTACCGCAACCGAATGATCTAAAACGTCTCAATGAAATGGATGTCATCGTGGTGAATGGT
>NZ_JAWOQO010000283.1:0-1039 GCF_033337345.1 Vibrio sp. YT-18
AACGGTATACCAAAACATCAGTGAATTCTCTCAACTCTATCAAACGGTTGGGCATTGAAAGGGTTCGATTTGAAGCCAGTTAATGACTTGTCGTGCACACGGAATTGAACCCCATGTGCCAACGGAATAACTGGAAACTCTTCATTCAAAATATTTTGCGCCTGACGATACAGGTTTAGGCGGTAACGTTGCTCTTGCGTCTCTAGCGCGAGATCCAGCAAAAAGTCGAAATCATCGTTACACCACATCGAAACGTTAAGGCCCACTCGGTCTGATTCGCACGATAGTAAAGGACGGAAGAAGTTATCCGGATCGCCAGTATCGCCAATCCAGCCAGTAAGGAGCAAGTCGATATCGTTGATGTTTTCAAGATCCACTCGCTCGAAACGGTCGTCGGTGAGCAGAGTCAGCTTGATGCCGATATCGGCGAAGTTCGCCTGAATGAGCTCAGCAGTTTTGCGTGGACTTGGGTTGAATGCTCTTGGCTCTAGCGGCACCCACATCGACAGTTTTAGACCATCTTCGTATCCCGCTTCACGAAGTAGAGCGAGAGCGTAATTTCGGTCATAACGAATTTTCGCACTGTCTTTTTGATACGCCCAAGAGTTCGGCGGCAGCAATGTATAAGCTAGGGTTCCTGTACCGTAATAAACCGAATCCAAGATATTTTGACGATTGATCGCAAGGTTCAACGCTTGGCGGACTCTTGGGTCGCGAAGTGCTGGAGTCTCGGTATTAATCGCAATAAAGGAAACGTTATTTGCTGGTGTTGCCGTCAACTCAAGGTTTTCATCTTCTTGAATGATTGGGATCTGGCTAGAGATAGGTGAAGACAAAACATCGCATTCATTGCGCAGCAACTTAGCTAACGTGCCAGTACCACGGTGTGAAATGTCGAACACTACTTGTTCCATTTTCGCTGGCGAGTTCCAGTAGTTCGGATGACGTTCCAAGCGAATCAAATCGTTTACTTGATACTCTTTGAGCTGGTAAGGCCCTGAACCAATAGGGAGTTGGTCGATTTGCTCTTTGTTGTCTT
>NZ_JAWOQO010000284.1:0-1039 GCF_033337345.1 Vibrio sp. YT-18
CGACAGCCAATACGGCATAGGGATGTCGACTAACTTTACCAACTTAAACTCGCACGGTGCTGAAATGGCACTCAACGTTGAGATGGGCACAGATAAGCTCATTGAGGCGGAGCTGTATTCTCCGGTTCTGTCGAGCCAAGAGTTTTTTGTGGCTGGTAAGGTGGCGTACAGCAGTGAAGGGCGAAACTTGCCGGTCAGTGATGATGACTCGAGTTTAAGTTCGGTGAACGATTTTTTGCCAGTGTCTTATACCGAGTTTGTTTCCGAGATAGCGATTGGCATTCAGCCTACGTTGTGGCAAGAGTTGAGATTGGGCGGTCGATACTCTTCGGGTAGCATTGAGTTATCGACATTGGCGTCTGTAGGCAATTTAGATTTTGAGCGAAGAGGCTTGTTTGCCAATTACCGCTTAGACACCCTCGATGATTTTGCTTTTCCTACGCGAGGTTTGTTGGTCGACCTAGAATATTTGGTTTCTCACGATACCAGCCCTGAAGAGATAGGTCAGTCCAAGCCTAAAGATATTGTGGAAGATACAGTGTATGAAATTGACGCTCGATTTAAGGGGGCAATGAGCTATCAGCGTCATACTTTAGTCGGACAAGCAGAATACAGCTTTGTGCAAAGTAAAAACTCGTCGATAACGCTGGACCCTCGTGAGTTAGGGGGCTTTTTGCATTTGTCAGGCATACCGAGAAACAGCTTGATAGGGCAAAACTTATTCTTCAGCAGTTTGGTATATCGCTACAAATGGTTCGACAATGATTTTGGATTGTTTGAAGCGCCAGTTTATGTAGGCGCGTCGCTAGAACATGGCGGTACATGGTCAGACAACGATCTGAAATTGAATGAAGCACCATTGTATAACGCCGCATCAATTTTCTTTGGTGTCGACTCGCCAATTGGACCTATTATGTTGGCATACGGTCGTACGGAGCAGGATATGGAAGCTGTGTATTTGATCGTAGGAACGTCGTTTAAATAATCGGGTTGTAGAAAGCAAAACCTTGGCATATTTGGTCAAAATTAGCAGAACTTT
>NZ_JAWOQO010000285.1:0-1038 GCF_033337345.1 Vibrio sp. YT-18
TTTTATAAATCGATTGGTGTCATTTTTTGATACTTTTCATCTGAAAATTTGCGCTCTTATCAGAAAAGTTTTAGTAAAAATCTTTGCCATCTTAATTTTACTCTTCAAAACAATTATACTGACTATTATCTTGATAAGCCCATAGATCAATGGCTATAACTTGTTCTGGATGGGTAAAATGTATCCAGTTAAAGAAAAGTAAAAAAATCTAATGGATAAGACATGTTTTACGCCAACAAGATAGAATATTGAGACCAAAATCACAAGAGTAGGACTCTCTTGAATTTATCATCATGGATGCTGAATAAATAAAATACAGGCATTGTTAGATGAATAATTCTGCAACGTATTTACTTGCTGCTTTACGAGAAAAAATAAAAGAAAAAGGCATTGGATATTCTGAGCTTTCTATTGGACTTGGAATCCCGCTTTCTACTATAAAAAGGCAGCTTCACAATACGTCTCTTGGTTTAGATAAAATCTTGTTGTACGCCACGCACCTTGATACGGATTTGGTTGAGTTATCCATGCGAGGTAAGCAGCTGCAGCAAGAGAGTGAACAGTTTATCACCGACACCAACAGTGAGATTTTCCATCAATATCCTCACTTATTTGATTTTCTTTATCTTTTGCGTCGACCTGAGTGGTCTTTAGAAGAGATCGCACGGAGATACCAGCTGAGTGATACTTCCGTTGCGCTCTATTTACGCGCGCTAGAAATGATGGATTACATTGAACTGAAAGGGGATAAACACTATCAATTTAAAGATACAGGCCGCTTTATTTTTGAAGAAGGTTCAAATTTAGACACGCTATTTGCACAGCGCTTTCGTGAAGAAGTGTTTAGCCACGATATTCGACCTCCAATTTGTGTTGGACGCATTGCGATTACCGAAGAACAAGAAGAAAAACTGGCAAATGAAGTGTACAACAAATTAATTGAGTTTGATGTTCAAAATAAAACCAGTGAAAACAGTCAACGACTAAAAAATGTTTTACTCACTTTTACGCCTGGTAATCAGATATTTTTGGCTGACA
>NZ_JAWOQO010000286.1:0-1038 GCF_033337345.1 Vibrio sp. YT-18
TAATTGTCAAACTTAGGGTAAGACTCTACATCACAACGCTTAAAGTCTTGACGGTTGTAACCCGCTTTCACATTCACGTTATCAGTCACTTGAGCATTAATATCGATACCGTAGTTTTCTACGTCGTTATCAATTTTTGACCACTGAGCGTCCCAGATGTACTTATCACCACGAACTGGCTTTCCGTCCACGATGTAAGCACCTGAATCTACGCTACCTTCGTCTTTTGTGCGGTCATAATGCGCTGACACCATGATGTTTTCAGTGATGTCATACTCAACAACTAGGCCACCCACAACACGGTCAGTTTGCGGCTTTGTGCCATCGCCATACGTACGCCAAGAGCTGTAGTTTTCTTTCGCAAAAATAGCGCGAGCACGTAGCGTTTCTGCGTCATTTAAAGAACCACTTACATCAAGTACGGTACGCGAATGTTCGTTTGAACCGATATCTTGGCTCAAGCTTACCTGTGTTTGCGTTGTTGGTTTCTTAGAAACCATGTTTACTAAGCCACCCGGCTCAGACTTACCATAAAGTAGACCAGATGGACCTTTTAGCACTTCAACGCGCTCTAAAAGCTCAATTGGCTGACGGTAATGTGACCAGTGCTGACGACCATCACGTAAGAAGCCATCAGAGCTACTTAGTTCAAAACCACGTAGCGAGAAACGTTCACGGTTACGGCTAGTTCCACCTGCGCTTACACTCGCGTCATTACGTAACACTTCACCTAGTGTACTTGCGCGTTGCTCACCGATGACGGTTTCGTCGATGACCGCAACCTGTCCCGGAGTTTCTAGCTGCGTCATTTCCATACGCATCGCTGTACTGTTGGTATCAGCTTTGTAGCCGAACTCGCGACCTTCTACAACTAGGTGCTCATCTGTTTGAACGTTTGCCACTGCAGGCGCTGCTAGCACCGCACCGATCACTAATGCCAAATGGCTCTTAGTAAACATATCCTTTCACTCCGATTATTTTCGGGTCGCACATTCAGTGAATGTGATTCCCTCTTATTTATTTTGCGAGTGAATATAA
>NZ_JAWOQO010000287.1:0-1037 GCF_033337345.1 Vibrio sp. YT-18
CGCCAGCAGTCTGTATTTTTTGCAATAAGGGATAAGATTGTTCGAGGGCTTTGGCCCAAGAACGTCAAGCTACCGTCGACTCGTAAACTGGCACAAGAGTTGAACCTTAGCCGCAACACGGTTATTTCTGCCTACGAACAGTTAGTTGCTGAAGGGTACTTGGTCAGCCAGCGTGGTTCAGGCTTTTTTGTTGCTGTTGAGTTGCCAGAACAATACTTGCCTGAAAAGTTGCCAACTCAAGCTGCCAACCTTCCGCCAGCGGCGTTGGATGTGAATGCCAGTTTCGCTCCCGGTGTACCCGATTTATCGCTTTTTCCAACCGCTTTGTGGCAAAAATATCTCAATCGTCACTTATCCCGTACGTGTCTGCTAGGCAATCAAGACATTCAAGGTAGCTGGGAGCTTCGATGCGCTTTATCGGATTACTTAGCGTCGAGCCGTTCAGTGAACTGCACGCCTAGTCGAATCATCATCACGTCAGGCGCGCAGCAAGCGTTGTGTATCGCCACCATGGCAACATTAACGTCAGGAAGTAGAGTGCTAATGGAACAGCCAGGTTATGCGCAGATGCGCAAGTTGATCCTGTTTCAGCAATATCAATTTGAACCGTTATTCGTAAGACAAAAAGTGGGTTTTGATATTGATTCCGTCACGCAAAGTACTGCAGATGCACTCTATATCACGCCAAGTAACCAATATCCGATGGGGACGACTTTAAACACTGAGCAGCGAGCACAAATCATTGAGTGGGCATCGAACCAAGAGGCTTGGATTCTTGAAGATGACTACGACAGTGAATTCCAATTTGCACATCGTCCATACACCAGTTTGCAAGGGTTAGCCGCACAAATGGGCCGAGACGAGCGAGTGTTATACATCGGTTCTTTTAGTAAAGTCATGTTTAATGGTTTGAGGCTTGGCTATCTCGTTGTGCCTGAATCGCTGGTCGATAAATGTTTGATGGTGAAAGACGCACTTAGTGGTGACACACCAAGTCATATTCAAGCCGCAATGGCGGACTTTATCTCAGAAGGAAG
>NZ_JAWOQO010000028.1:0-48228 GCF_033337345.1 Vibrio sp. YT-18
AAAATACAAAACGCCCGATGAAGTACATCGAGCGTTTTAGTTAAAAAGTGTCAACCCATATCAGGACGGGTCAGATTCGTTTGCTTATTCCGCAGAAGTCTTCTTGCTGACAAAACCTAGCTTCTTACCAATCCATGCGAGTAAGATCATTGAAACCATGATCGCGAAGAAGTTTGAGCCTGCTTCTGGGTATTGCGCTTTAATAAACGCAGAGTGACCAAACGCACCTACGAAGAAACACGCCAAGCCAACTAATGGGATATCTTCTGATACCGGATTATTTAGGTACTCTTGGTAAAGAGCTTGTACAGCCAGTACGAGTGCAATCAATGGGAAGATTGAAAAAGACACTTCACTCATGGTCAACCATGACAACAAAGCATCACCACACATACCTGCAACCAGTGCCAAAATCAGCGTTTTCTTTTCAGATTTATTTCCATTCGACATTATTCTATCCCGCCTTTTAATCGGTTACGTTCACGTTCTTTGCGATACCAATAGGCCCCTTTGGCTATCATTCGCAATTGCATGATCAATCGCTCGGCGAGTTCATCGCGCTCACGTCGATCTAAATCTAAAGCTTCAGCTCCCGAACTGAAAACCAAAGTCACAGACGCTTCTGCTTGAGTATACGCCTCTTCTCTGGTCACGCCGGTGCTCATTAAATACTCGGTTAATTCTGCCGCAAAATGCTGGATTTCTCGAGCAACAGCGGTACGAAATTCAGCAGAAGTGCCGGAGCGCTCACGCAACAACAAACGAAAAACGTTCGGACTACTTTCAATGAATTCCATAAAGGTTTCGACCGAGGTACGAATTACGCTACCTTCTTTCACAATACGTTGACGCGCCTGACGCATCAGTTGACGTAGTAGCAAACCGCCTTCATCAACCATGGTTAAGCCTAGCTCATCCATATCTTTGAAGTGACGGTAAAAAGAAGTCGGTGCAATCCCTGCCTCTCGGGCGACTTCTCGCAAGCTAAGGCTGGAAAAGCTGCGATCCGCACTTAATTGACTAAATGCCGCATCGATCAATGATCGACGTGTCTTCTCTTTTTGCTGTGCGCGGATTCCCATCGATTTCATTCTTAACTTGCTCTTTTTCTGTAGGGTACAAGAGCCTCAATATAACGCAATTTGCTCCTACGGAGAAAGATATGTTGCTTCGCTCGCTCTGAGCGCCGAGAACGTTACTATTGGCATGCATCTAATTGCAATGTTCTCGATGCAATTTATAGACATACAACATACCAAATCACCCTTTTGGTCGATTCTGCGTGATCACTTCCACTCTCTAACAGGCATTACGTGTACCAATAGAGTAAATGAGTTAAAATCGCGCTAAAGCAATGTTAAGCAAATATAACAAGGAAGGCATCATGGCGCATGTTAATCACTATGACGTGATCGTAATCGGTAGTGGCCCTGGCGGAGAAGGGGCTGCAATGGGATTAACCAAAGCGGGACTGAATGTTGCCATTGTCGAGAAAGAAAGCAGTGTCGGCGGCGGTTGTACTCACTGGGGAACTATTCCATCTAAAGCACTGCGTCATGCCGTTAGCCGCATCATCGAATTTAATAGCAACCCGCTATTTTGTCGAAACAACACCAGCGTTCATGCAACATTTTCTGACATTTTAGGTCATGCTAAATCGGTCATTGATAAGCAAACTCGACTTCGTCAGGGCTTTTATGACCGTAACTCATGCACACTTTTGTTCGGAACCGCGCGATTTATCGATAACTACTCAATTGCAGTGATGCAAAGCGACGGTACAGAAGAAATCTATTCTGCAGATAAGTTTGTCATCGCGACGGGTTCTCGTCCGTATCAGCCTAACGACGTAGATTTCTTGCATGAGCGTATCTACGACAGTGATTCCATTTTGAGCCTGAAACACGACCCTCGCCATATCATCATTTACGGTGCGGGCGTTATCGGTTGTGAATACGCTTCTATCTTCCGCGGCCTTGGAGTGAAAACCGACCTTATCAATACCCGAGACCGCTTGTTGGAGTTTTTGGATAATGAAGTGTCAGATGCGCTGTCTTACCACTTCTGGAACAGCGGTGTAGTAATTCGTAATGATGAGACCTATGAAAAAATCGAAGGCACAGAAGATGGCGTGATTATTCACCTACAATCTGGCAAGAAGATGAAGGCAGACTGCTTGTTGTATGCGAATGGTCGAACAGGTAACACCGATAAGTTGAATTTGGGTGCAGTGGGTCTGGAAGCGGACTCTCGCGGACAACTAAAAGTAAACCGTAACTACCAAACCGATATTGAGCACATTTACGCTGTAGGCGATGTCATCGGTTACCCTAGCCTTGCAAGCGCCGCTTATGACCAAGGGCGATTTGTCGCACAAGCCATTACGAGAGGTCAGGCAGAAAACTATCTGATTGATGACATTCCAACAGGTATCTACACCATCCCAGAGATTAGCTCTGTGGGTAAAACCGAGCAAGAGCTAACAGCTGCGAAAGTACCGTATGAAGTAGGACGCTCTTCGTTCAAGCATCTAGCTCGTGCACAGATCGCAGGAAAAGACATCGGTAGCTTGAAGATATTGTTCCATCGTGAAACCAAAGAAATTTTAGGGATTCACTGTTTTGGCGAACGTGCCGCGGAAATTATCCACATCGGTCAAGCCATTATGGAGCAAAAAGGCTCAGCGAATACCATCGAGTATTTCGTCAATACCACCTTCAACTATCCAACAATGGCCGAAGCGTATCGTGTCGCTGCGTTGAATGGTTTGAACCGCTTGTTCTAATCTATGCTTCTTGATAGCAGACAGAAAAACAGCAGGCTTGGACCTGCTGTTTTTATATCAACATTGTGCGAGGAAGGTATCCTTGTGCCATTGATAGAGAAAGATAACCCCTAAACCAATACCCCGCATCAACATAAAGCTCGTCATTGCAAACCACAGCGCGTGATTTTCCCACTCGGCGAATAAGTAAAAGACAACGAAGAAACTGCTGGTCGCGACAAACATACTATTGCGCATGTCTTTGCCTTTGGTTGCACCGACAAAAATGCCATCCAATAGAAAGCACCACATCGACGCAAGTGGCATCACCACCAGCCAAGGTAGATACACCGCTGCTTGCTGTTGTACCACCTCAATTGAAGTGATCATGGCGATCAACTGCGATCCCGCCAAACCAAAGAGCGCGGTCAGTCCTAAGCAAATAACCAAACTCCAAAAGAAAGTGCCGACAAGCGATGCACTCAATTGTTGCCTATCTTTGGCACCAATCGCCTTCCCGACCATGGCCTCCATTGCGTAAGCAAAGCCATCCATGCCATACGAGATAATCATCAGGAAGCTCATCAGAACCGCATTTGCAGCGACAACCTCATCACCAAAGCTCGCACCTTGGAACGTCATAAAGCTAAAGGCCGCTTGCAGACACAAAGAGCGTAAGAAAATATCACGATTCAATTTCACGAATCGCCCTAAACCGTGTTGAGTGCTGGCTAGCAACTTTTGAGGTGATGGTAATTGCCTCTCTCGCCAGGTTTTCCAGACACACATGAGACCAAAACCCATACCTGAGTAGTCAGCAATCACCGATGCCAGCGCAGCGCCTTCTACTTTCCACTCCAAACCGATAACAAACAACAAATCGAGGACAATATTCGTCACGTTAGTGATGATCACCATCCACATTGGTGCTTTGGAATTTTGCGTTCCGAGCAACCATCCCAACAACACAAAGTTCATTAGTGCAGCGGGGGCACTCCACACACGGATAGAGAAATATTGCATACCGTAGCGTTTTACCTCTGCGCTGGCGTCACTCCAGCCAAAGATCAAATCAGCTATCGGGGTATGGGCAATAAGGAAGACTAACGCAAACAGCAGCGCCATAAGTGAGCCTTGCATAAACACCAAGGCAAGTTGCTTTCGGTCTTCACCGCCATAGGACTGCGCCGCCAACCCAGTAGTCGACATACGCAAAAAACCAAGCAGCCAAAACGTCACGCTGATCATGGTGCTGCCCAACGCAACACCACCCAAATACCAAGCGTGGTCTAGATGACCAATCACCGCAGCATCGACCAAACCGAGCAATGGAACAGTAATATTCGACAGCACCATAGGTATCGCTAAAGCTAAAACTTGGCGATGAACTTTTGGGTTAGATAAAGGAGAGAAGATTGAATTTGTCACAGGCACCTCATCAGTAAGATCGACGAGTGTACCTGAGCGCTTAACGACTAGCCAATTACCACTTGATGTGAACGAGGACTGGCGTGAGGCGATGCTTCAACATTGGAATCTTATTAAGCCAACGCTGCCAAGCTTTCCAACGAGAACAGAATCTATCGAATGGCGAGAAAGCTTTCACCCATTGTGCCCATGGTAACCATTGCAATATCTGTGCTGCAGGCGCTTCAAAGCCATGAGCATAACGATCAGAGCCAAGCTTTTGCCCCCACTTGGTTTCCGTTAAATCTCCTGCCAGCACCATACACAGTTCAGCAGAAACAAAATGTCGACCCAAGGTTTGAATAAATTTCGCGACTTGGCGCTCTGTGCAATCGAGCAGTGCCATTTCACATAAAATGAGTACTGGTGCTTGCTCTGGAATGGCTAACGTCTCTAGCCACGACATTTCATCCACACTGCCACAGCGATGTTCATAGCGTTCATTTTTGTGGAACAAGCGCTGACGCCATACCAAATTTTCCGTCACATCCAGCTCTATCCAATGGCAGCGTCCATTATCCAAACGATAAAAGCGGGTATCCAGCCCCGCTCCGACATTGATTATCCAAGCATCGGGATACTGCTGTAAGAAGTGACTAACCTGCTGGTCACAAAGCTGAGTCAGCGTCACGTGCAGCAATTGCTTCTGCGCAATATCACCACTCAAACAATCCGGCGCCATCTTACAGCTCAAACACGCTTTAGCAGCTATCGGATCGTACACCAAGCCATTGTCGACCATGCTTTCACGGCTACGCAATAACAGTGGCTTCAATAGATGGTTAGGAACTTGATGTTTAGACTGAGACATGGGCATTTCCTGCGCCAGAGAGAAAACATAGACATTAATAAAGATGATAATGAATATCAATTACATTATCAAGCTTATAAATTGGCCAAAACAAACAAGGTCAAGATGATGAGCAAGCTTTTGGAGGAAGTAGAAAAAGAGAAAAGAAGAGAAAAGACAAAACAGCCCAGATCAACTGGGCTGCTTAAATACACTTACATCCAATCGGTATTACGAATAATACCAACGGCTAAGCCTTCAATCGTAAGGTGCTGAGACGTTAAGTCCACTTGGATTGGGGCAAACTCTTCATTCTCAGCATGCAGTAATATGGTTGAACCTTTGCGCTCCAAACGCTTCACAGTCACATCATCATCAACACGCGCAACGACAACTTGACCGTCTCTCACGTCTTGGGTTTTATGCACCGCGAGCAAATCGCCATCCATAATCCCGATGTCTTTCATACTCTCGCCATTTACACGAAGTAAGAAATCCGCTTGCGGTTTGAACATCGCAGGATCGACTTGGTAGTGCGCCTCTACGTGCTCTTGAGCCAGAATTGGCTCACCTGCTGCAACTTGACCAATCAAAGGCAAACCCTGCTCATCATTGGCTGCGTCTTCAAGCAGGATACGAATCCCACGAGAAGCGCCTGGAATAATTTCAATTGCTTGCTTACGAGCAAGCGCTTTTAGGTGTTCCTCTGCGGCATTCGCAGAGCGGAAGCCAAGCTCACGCGCAATCTCTGCACGAGTTGGTGGCATTCCGGTGTCGTCGATTTTACTTTTAATCAAATCGAAGACTTGTTGTTGGCGTGGCGTTAACGGCTTCATGTCTCACCTGTCTTTTTATACAGTTAACTGTGAGTATATCCAGTAAATGCTCAAATGAAAACCCAATTGGTTGTTTTTTAATTTATTTGTGGGGAGCTTTCAGCTTACCAATTAAGTTCATTCTTTATTCGTTTAAAACACCGACTTTTCAGTTAATCAAGTCAAAGCAATAACTTAGGGGTTCGACTAATTTACAGCCAATAAAATTAAAAGGTTTGACCAGTTTCTGGTATCCTTGCAGCGCTTAAATTTTATCGCCTAGGCTTATTTCTATTGCCGTACTCATCTCTTTTTATAGAGAAGACATGCAAAGCGGAAACTGAAATAAGGTTAGGCCTGTTTGAATACCTATTGAGGCTGTGAACTTTATGTCTTCTGGACAATCATTTTCACGTTCATTACTAAAACTACCTTTATCGGTACTGGTAAAGGGCACCGCAATCCCGTCGAACCCGATTGAAGATCTGAACATCGACCTAACTAAACCGATTGTATATGCCCTGCCGTTCCGCTCGAACGTGGATTTGCTGACACTGCAAAAACAAGCCATGAGCCTTGGTCTACCCGACCCGCTCAGCCCGCTGGAAATCAATGGCAAAACGCTGAACCGTTTCGTCTTTATCGCTGCGCGTCCAACTGTGATGAACAACGATAATGATGTCCCAACCGATTCTGTCTCTCTGTTCACTGACTTACTGGAACTGCACAAGCTGAATAGTGAGTTGGATGTTCAAATGATCCCTGCAACCGTGCTTTGGGGTCGTAAGCCAGGTAAAGAAGAGAACCAAAAGCCTTACCTTCAACCGATGAATGGTCCGCAAAAAGCCAAAGCAGTAATGGCGGCGGGACGCGACTGCTTAGTTCGCTTTAGTCCCGTGGTATCTCTGCGTTATATGGCAGACTCTCACGGTACCGACAGCGCAATTGCGCACAAACTGGCTCGCGTGGCGCGTATCCACTTCTCACGCCAGAAACTGGCTGCTTCAGGCCCAAACTTGCCACAACGCCAAGTGTTGTTTGCTCGTTTACTAAAATCTCCAGCTATTGAACTGGCGATTGCTGACGAAGCCAAGAGCAAAAACATCTCGATTGATAAGGCACGTAAAGAAGCCCACGACATCATGGATGAAATTGCTGCCGACTTCTCCTATAGTCTGGTGAAAAACGGCGACCGCATCCTGAGTTGGTTATGGACAAAACTATACCAAGGTTTGCACATCAATAACGCCTCGACTGTGCGTCGTTTAGCGCAAGACGGCCACGAAATTGTGTACGTTCCGTGTCACCGTAGTCACATGGACTACCTGCTGTTGTCTTATGTTTTATACCATGAAGGCATGGTGCCTCCGCACATTGCGGCAGGCATTAACTTGAACTTCTTCCCGGCCGGTCCTCTTTTCCGTCGTGGTGGGGCGTTCTTTATTCGTCGTAGTTTTAAAGGCAACAAACTATATTCAACCATTTTCCGTGAGTATCTAGCAGAGCTGTTTGCCAAAGGCTATTCAGTCGAGTACTTCAGTGAGGGTGGTCGTTCACGTACAGGTCGCTTACTGCAAGCGAAAACGGGTATGCTGGCTATGACCATCCAAGCAATGCTACGTGGTTTAAACCGCCCAGTAACGCTAGTGCCGGTCTACATCGGCTACGAGCACGTAATGGAAGTGGGCACTTACGCGAAAGAGCTGCGTGGCAAACGCAAAGAGAAAGAAAACGCAGGGCTTGTACTGCGTACTCTGCGTAAACTGCGTAACTTTGGTTTGGGCTATGTGAACTTCGGTGAGCCAATTCAGCTCAACCAATACTTGAACGAGCATGCTCCTGAGTGGACGAAAGACATCGACAGCATGGGTGGTAACAAACCACAATGGATGAATCCTGTGGTCAACGACCTTGCTAATAAGATGATGACGCACATCAACGATGCGGCGGCAGCAAACGCGTTGACCTTGTGTGCAACCGCACTGCTTGCTTCTCGTCAACGTGCACTTTCTCGTGACTCGCTGATCAATCAGATCGAGTGTTACTTAAAGCTACTCAAAAATAATCCGTACTCAAGCACCTCCACTATCCCTACCGAAAGTTCTGAGGAGTTGGTCGCTCATGCAATTTCGCTTGATAAGTTCGTGATTGAAACCGATAGCATGGGTGACATCATTTCGCTGGACCGTAGCCAATCGATCCTGATGACTTACTATCGCAACAACATCATTCACTTGTTCGCTCTGCCGTCATTAATTGCCCAAATGCTCATTCGTCAGCGCAACCTTTCGGTAGCCAAGATTCAAGCGAATGTCGCGCAAATCTACCCATTCTTGAAGAAAGAGCTGTTCTTAAGTTACCAAGAAGACGAGTTAGATGAATTGGTCGTTAAAACACTGCATGAATTTGCCGATCAGAAAATGATTAGTCTTGATGGTGATAAGCTAGAGATCAATCAATCGAACAACCAGCCTTTGGTTCTGCTAGGTCGTACGATAACTGAAACGCTGCAACGCTACTCTATCGCGATGAACTTGCTTGTTGCTTACCCTGAGCTGGGTAAATCGGACCTAGAGCAGAAGAGCCAAGATATTGCTCAACGCCTAGGGCGTTTGCACGGTATTAATGCGCCAGAATTCTTCGATAAAGGTGTGTTTACCGCGATGTTCAATACGCTCAAACAGCAAAAATACCTCGATAACGATGGTAACTGTGACACGAAGAAAACGCAGCAATTTGCACGGCTACTGTTCACTCTGCTTTATCCAGAAGTGAAACTGACGATAGAAGAGAGTATTCACCAACTTCGGTCGTAACCGTTTTACCTTCGTCCAATAAGAAAAAAGGCATCCAATCGGATGCCTTTTTCTATTTCTTCGCTTACCAAAATGCGACCAGTAACCCTATCGCTATCACCATGCCAACATAATTGTTGTTAAGGAAAGCCTTAAAGCACAACTCACGCTCACGGTGACGAATTAAGTGCTGCTGATAAACAAACAACGACGCTGCAATCAAAAGGGTCCAGTAGTAACTTTGTCCCAATTGGTAGAACTGCCCTAACCAAACCAGCATCGCGAGTGTAATCAGTTGCAACACACCAATAATAAGCTTGTCATGACGACCAAACAGAATTGCCGTCGATTTAATGCCAATCTTTAGATCATCATCTCGGTCTACCATCGCATATTGAGTGTCGTACGCAATGGTCCACAAAGCGTTAATGAGGAACAAAAACCAAACAATCAATGGTAATTCCCCAGTTTGTGCAGCCCAAGCCATTGGAATCGCCCAGCTAAAAGCCAAGCCTAAAAATAGCTGTGGAATATGAGTGTAACGCTTCATAAATGGATAGATGAACGCCAACACAATACCAGCGAAGGATAGCTGAATCGTCAGCGGGTTCATGGTCAGCACTAACAAAAACGAGCTGATACCCAAAACCAAAAATAATCCAATCGCTTCTTTTGCTGTCACTTTCCCTGATGGCAGTGGACGTTGCTTAGTACGCTTTACATGGCCGTCGACTTTGCGATCTGCAAAATCATTAATCACGCACCCCGCACTACGCATTAGGAATACACCCAATACAAACACGATAAATACATCCCAACTCGGCATCCCTTGGGCTGAGATAATTAGCGCCCAAATAGTTGGCCACATCAGTAACAGTGAACCGATCGGGCGATCCATGCGCATCAGTTGCCAATATGCTTTGGCTTTTTCTGCGGACATTTACACTGTCTCCTTAGCGTAAACTGGTGAATTAGATAAGAATAACTCGGCGACTAGCATCGGTTTGTGATTCATCCACAACCTTGAGCGTCGCGCTAACAAACGTCCTTCTGGTACGGCTACCCATCCCATTTGCAAAGAGTCCCGCTCAACGTTATCTGCGCTAAACACAGTTAGTCCTAATGGGATATCCCCTTGTTGAGCCAAATCATACTGCTGATCAACTAAGGTTGAACGAGGAATCAATGTCCGCCCAATAACCCAGTTATTATTGTCACCGCACAAAATTACCTCTCTCAGTAAGCAATCTTGTTCGGACAATAACTGGCTTTCGTCCTGTTTTAATGTCGCTGCAGTGACGATCTGATTTTGTAGCAATTCTACCGTTAACGCTTGGCAGTGCTGTTTTAAACGACGTGACAAAGACCCTTGCTCTTCAAGCCAATGCTTGGCAAATTCATTTGGAAATTCGAATTCTTCGGGGTTTTGCCACTCTACTTCCAATAAAGAAGCAAGATAGAGTGATGTTGGCTGATTCATACTAGTATTCAATTGGAGGCTTTATGCGTACAATAAAGCAACAACTTACCGTCCATAGTAATGTATGTAACCGTAAGTTCCGTTATTTGTTATAGACGGCCCATTGTATCAAGACTGAAGCGATTCGAATATCGCGATCCAGAGAAAGAAAAGTTAGAAATATGTACAAACGTTATATAGCCCAAATTATTTTTGCGTTAACCATACTATTCGCCGCACCAAGTTGGGCTGAAACGGAAGAAGCTGGACCTAAGTTGGCATACTTTACCCTAGAGCCTGACCTCACTACTAACTTTTACACCAAAGGCAAAAAGTTAGGTTATGTGCAAGTGCGCATCGACATCATGGTAATGAGTCAACAAGATTTATCAGTTGTTGAGCATCACCAACCTTTGATTCGCGATGCAGTGATTGAATTATTGGGTAAGCAAACAGAAGATACGATTAAGTCCCTGTCTGGCCGAGAAGATCTGCGCAAAACCTTAGTGACGACCCTCAACGAAACGCTTTTGCCTGAAACAGGTAAAACCATCATTGCCGATTTGTTGTTTACAAAATACCTTTATCAATAAACCCAAATCCGTTTTGAACATAAAAAAAGACCGCTCTTGAGCGGTCTTTTCATTTCATCTGCTTTAGGCTTGCTGTTGGTATTTCATCTTGCCTGAATCAAACAGCGCAATCGCCATCCCCGACAGTAGCCCAACTAAGTGAGCGGTGTTTGCAATCGCCATAAATGGCTGCACAAAACCAAGAACTAACCATACCAACATAAAGACGATAATTGGCTTGGGTAACGTAAGGCCTAAATGTGGCAAGCGGTAACCCAGTATCCACAAATAACCAAGCAGTGCATAGACCACGCCAGACAAGCCGCCGAAGTTAGCCCCTTCAACATAGAACTGGCCTGCCCCTGAAAGCGCTGCCGACACCACAAAGAGTTGCAATAGCTTACCGGAACCGAGACGACGTTCGATGTCGCCCCCCAACTGCCACCACCATAGTAAGTTAAACACGATGTGAGTTACTGAAAAGTGCAGTAACGCATGACTTAGCCATCGCCACACTTGCCATTGTTGCCCCTCAAAAGCCGGGAAGTGCAACAACTTAAACACGCCATTGCCAAAGCCAAACATTTGTAACAAGTAGATGATGATACAGACTGTCATGATCAGCAAAGTCATGGGGCCAGCTTTCGCTTTGACCATGCTTATGATACTCGGGCTGGAATAATGAAATGTACTCTTACGAGTATCGGCAACGTCCCACGAGGCGGCGCTGTATTTTGAATCAGACGGGTTAGCAAGGAACAGCTTAAGTTCGGCTTCCGCTTCTATTTCATGCTGGCTATCAGTCAACCACAGCGCAAATTGCCCATCCCCTTCTGGCATCATTTCGATGTCAATTTGGCGAGAGGCCATATAATCAATAAAGGCTTGCGCCATACGTGGATTATTTAACGTTACCAATCTCTTCATTAATTTCTCACTATCGGTAGTTCTGCTCGATGCCAGGCTTCAAAGCCACCATCTACACTGTACACCTGTTCAAAGCCTTGGTTAACCAAATATTGCGCCGCACCTTGGCTACTAATACCGTGGTAACACATCACTAGAATAGGTTGTTCGAACTCCACTTCATCCATAAACGCAACGATCGTATCGTTAGTTAAATGATACGCGGACTCCGCATGCGCAACGGCAAACGATTGAGGGTCACGGATATCTACAAGCTTCGCATCACCCTGCTCGAGCAGCGCTTGCGCACCTTGTACATCGATATGCTTAAACTGATCCATTTACTTTCTCATTGTCTTATTAATATACCCAAGCAACCTCGAACCTAACGTACTAATCAGCGCCCGTGGTACAGCATAAAATCCATATTTGAAGCTGCTTGGGTATACTGCCGCTATTGTAACCTATCCAACGGCAAACTTAGACACATGGATAATCAGGGTTTTCAAAAGTGTACACATTCCAACCATTTGTGGATAAAGCTGTGAATTGCGTTGATAAAGTGTATTTGGATCTTTTGATCCACAATATGTAGTGATGATCCTGATCTAACTGTGTGTATATCTATAACTATCCCCAGATGGAAAAGTGCTTGAATCCCTTATTTTGTCCGGGTTTCGAACAGTTGATAAATAATTACTTCACAGAGTTATACACAGGTAGCACATAAAATCCAGATCGCAAACGCTATCGATTTTCGATCGACAATAAAAAAGCCGAGATCACATGATCTCGGCTTTCTATGAAAATCTTACTTTCAATTAGCAGTGGAAATTAAAATTCACCCACGGCCAATTTTAGTTTCTTCATTGCATTTTTTTCTAGCTGGCGAATACGCTCGGCAGAAACACCGAACTCATCAGCTAAGTCTTGCAATGTTGCTTTCTCATCATCTAACCAACGAGAACGCACGATGCGCTGACTACGCTCATCCAAACTCGCTAATGCATGACCCAAGCGATTGTTGGTGTGCATTTCCCAGTTGGCGGCTTCAATGTTGTCGGCCACATCAGACGATTTGTCTTCTAGGTATAGCATCGGCGCTGTGTAAGCGTTTGAACTGTCGTCTTCATCAGTTGGCATATCAAAGGTTGAATCCACCGCCGCTAAGCGTGATTCCATCTCGCGAACTTCAGAAGGCTCAACACCTAACTCGCGCGCAACGGTTTCCACTTCACCGTTGTTAAACCAACCCAAGCGCTTTTTCGACTTACGCAGGTTGAAGAACAATTTACGTTGCGCTTTAGTGGTCGCAATTTTCACGATACGCCAGTTACGTAGCACGTATTCGTGGATCTCTGCTTTGATCCAGTGGACAGCAAAAGAAACCAAGCGAACCCCTACTTCTGGGTTAAAACGCTTAACGGCTTTCATTAGACCGATGTTACCCTCTTGCACAAGATCCGCCATTGGCAAACCGTAGCCAGAGTAACCACGAGCAACGTGAACAACGAATCGTAGGTGCGAAAGAATTAGACCTTTTGCAGCCTCAATCTCACCTTTATAGTGTAATCGTTCTGCCAGCTCACGCTCTTCGTCTGCAGTCAGCATTGGGTAGCTGTTTACTGAGCGAATATAGCTATCAAGGCTATCTTGCGTGACTAGAGCCATCGGATACGCTTCTTTTGTCATTCAATTCCTCATCAATCTCTGATCTGGAGCATTACATTGCAATTTAGCTTCGATATCTTGAACTCAAAATGAACAAGTTTCAAGAAGGGGAAGCAATTATCCATAAACATTTGGTCTAAGCAAGGGTTCAAAATTAGCTAGTGCTAATGAAATCCAAGTAATAAGACCGCCATCACTTAAACTGGTTCAATTTCTTTTAAATGTCGTTGCGCAGAAAAACGCGCCGCAATACATCCCAAAAGACTCCCAATGATGATTAATAACAAAGATTCATCCCAATTTAGACCAATCAGGCGGAACTGGCTATCGTACAACGCAGCAAGGTCTTCCACCGCACTATTCATGACAATGGTCACTAAAGCCGTTACCAACCACGCAATAGTGGCACCTAACACGCCAAACCACATGCCTGTGTACAAGTAAGGGCGCAGAATGAAACTGTCCGTCGCACCGATCAGTTTCATGGTTTGAATCTCTTCTTTATTCGCCAACACATTAAATCGCAATGTATTGCCAACGATTAAAAATACCGCACCGAGCATCAGCACTGTCAGGGTAATGACAATAATACTCGCGAGAGTTTTGATGGCATCAAGACGCGCCAGCCAGTCTTCGTCAAGTCTCACGTCGGTCACATCTTGTTGCTCTCGAACGTCTTTGGCTAATGACTGAATATCACTTTTTAGCTCCGAATCTGGCGTAATCACCAACACACCAGGTAGCGCATAGCCACTTAAAAGACTGATAGCTTGGTCGAACCCTGCATATTGGCTTAAATCAGATAGACCTTGTTGCGGTGAAATATATTCTACCTCTTTTACCAAAGGCCAAGTTTCAATTTGATCTTTGAGAACCATCACTCGCGCATCCGGCATGCCTTCAACTAAGTAAGCACTAACTTGTGAAGGAGAAGCGACATCTTCCGCTGCCCCCGCAACGTTTTTCCCCAATAGATACAAACAAGCTGGCATGGCAAGTGCCATGGAGATGACCGCTAGGGTCAGAATGTTGCCTAGTGGTCGTTGCCATAAGGCGCTAAAAGAGGATTTAGCTTGTTTTGCGTGGACAGAGAAAAAACCATCGGTATTCGCACGCTTGGCACTACGGCCTTTCCCCTTCTTTTGGGAGTGCTTGTTACCTGCCATAGTCTTCTACCTCACTTAGGAAGCCTTGGTTCAATTCAAAATGACGATACTGTGGGCGAGTGTTTACTAACCCCACATCGTGTGTGGCAAGTAGGATAGTCACGCCCGCACGGTTAAATTCTTCGAATAGACGCAACACACGGTTGGATAATTCTGGGTCAAGGTTACCCGTAGGCTCATCAGCCACCAGCAACGTTGGTCGATTAACCACAGCACGGGCAATACCGACGCGCTGTTGCTCACCACCAGAAAGTTGACTAGGTAGACAACGAGCTTTATCGAGTAAGCCCGTTTTATCTAACGCCGCAGAAACACGGCGTTTGATTTCGTTTTCAGAAATCGATTCGATACGCATTGGCAGAGCGACATTGTCGTACACACTGCGATCCATCAATAGGCGATGATCTTGAAAAACAATCCCAATATTGCGGCGCAAAAAAGGGATGTCTTTGCTTGGAATACGCGTGATGTCGTGACCATTAAAATGGATTTTGCCATCGGTTGGTCGCTCTATCGCGCAGATCAATTTCAGCAAGGTACTTTTACCAGCCCCGGAATGTCCGCCTAAAAACGCCATTTCACCGCGCCTCAGGTGAAAATCGACTTTTTGCAGTGCTTGTCGACCACCTCGGTAAGCTTTGCTTACTTGCTGAAATTTGATCACCGTTGATTTCCTCTAACTCTTTTTATTCTTCACGACTAAACAGTGCGTCAATAAACTCTTGAGTTTCAAATGGACGCAAGTCTTCGATACCTTCACCCACACCAATGTAACGAATTGGAATACCGAACTGATCAGCGATAGCGAAAATTACGCCGCCCTTGGCTGTACCATCCAGCTTAGTCAAAGTAATCCCGGTTAGAGGGGCAACATCACTGAAAAGTTTCGCTTGGCTAATGGCATTTTGTCCTGTACCTGCATCAAGCGTTAGCATGATCTCATGTGGTGCAGAGTCATCAATTTTCTTCATCACACGTACAATCTTACGCAGCTCTTCCATTAGGTTCGCTTTGTTCTGTAGACGACCTGCTGTATCAGCAATCACCACATCCACACCACGTGCTTTTGCCGCTTCAATCGCATCATAGATAACAGAGGCACTGTCTGCGCCAGTATGTTGAGCAATCACAGGAACATTATTACGTTCACCCCACACTTGTAACTGCTCAACCGCTGCGGCACGGAAAGTATCGCCCGCTGCAAGCATCACTTTTTTGCCTTGAGTTTGGAACTGCTTCGCTAGCTTACCGATGGTCGTGGTTTTACCCACGCCATTTACACCCACCATCAAGATGACGTAAGGCGTTTTGTTGCTATCGATTTCTAGTGGCTGTTCGACTTTAGAAAGAATCTCAGCCATTTCTTCTTTCAACAAACCATAAAGGGCTTCGCCGTCTTTCAGATCGCCACGTGTGGCTTTTTCTGTCAGGTTGTTGATAATTTTTGTTGTGGTATTCATGCCCACATCAGCAATAAGCAGTTGCTCTTCTAGCTCTTCAAATAAGTCCTCATCGATTTTCTTACCGCTGAACAGACCGAAGAAGCCAGCACCAATATTTGCTTTTGTTCGGCTTAGGCTGCGTTTAAGACGAGCAAAAAAGCTTTCTGTTGGCTTTTCTTGTTCTTGAACACGAGGCGCGGCCGATACGACTTCTGGCTCTTCTGCTTCTGCTTCTGCTTCTGCTTCTGCTTCTGCTTCTGCTGGGGCAGCCTCTGATTGTTTCGCTTCTTCTTCAAGTTCTGGCGTTGCTTCCGCTTGCTCAGCAACCGCTTCGGTTTGCTGCTCTTCAGAAGGCGCTTCCACTGCTTCTTCTTTTACTGTTTCTTCAGTTTTTGGTTTTGGGCTTTGTTCTTCGTCACCAAAACCTAGCCACGAAAGTAATCCGCGCTTCTTTTTTTCCGTCATCTGGGGCTATCCTAGATTGTTCTTTTATCTATTAATGACTCTTTTTTGACAAGATTATTATCTGTCTAAAAAAGGCTAATGACAAAGTTCTGAAAACTTTCCGATTAGGTAATTCTAATCTTATTAGTGTTACACTCTGTCATCTTGAATATTCTGGGCTGTATCCAAGCTCCAAGCTCATTGCTTGGGCGATTAGATATAGTATCACTTTATTAGCGGTCAAAAAATCTATGGTAAGACGTCGCCAGCAAAACTCATCACAAAAAAAGCCAACAACGGGCTTTGTTCGCATTATTAGTGGCTTATGGAGAGGCAGAAAACTTCCTGTACACGATGCTGAAGGCTTACGCCCCACGACAGATCGCGTCAAAGAAACGCTGTTTAACTGGTTAGCTCAAGATGTACCACAGGCAAAATGTCTCGACTTGTTTGCTGGCTCTGGCGGCTTGGGATTTGAGTCAGCTTCGCGCCAAGCAGAGCAAGTGACCATGGTTGAGCTAAACCCACAAGCTTTCCAACAGTTACAAAAGAATGTTGCCTCTCTTAACGCGAACAACATCCAAGTGGTAAATACCGACGCACTGAGTTTTTTGAAGCAACCGGGTTCTGCTCACCATGTGGTGTTTATTGACCCACCGTTTCGCAAAGGTCTATTGGATGAGACCGTGGCTCTGCTAGAACAAAATGGCTGGCTCGCGGAAGATGCGATGATTTATATTGAAACAGAAAAAGAACTCAATATTGCCGACTTACCAGAAAACTGGCAATTACATCGAGAAAAAACAGCAGGCCAAGTGAGCTATCGTCTGTACGAACGTACCTCCGCATAACGCCTCGATTTAAAAGGATACTTAAATGAAAGCACTAATTATGCTGGCCAAAGCGGCTATCGCCTTTGTTTGGTTAGTATTAATCCTAAATATTTTTATGCCCTTTCCCGGCAATGCCGCGATTGCGCTATACATCATGACCGCTTTTTTGTTCATCATGCACGGTTTACAAATGGCCATCTTCATTGGTGCATTTGGCGACAAAATAAAAATGAGCAGTTGGGAAAAATATTCAATCCTGATTTTTGGTATTTTTGCCCTACTCGATATTCGTCGTAAACACATGATGTAATCGCTCAGATACGAAAAAGCCGCTCTTGTGAGCGGCTTTTTTTCTGCGTTTCGTTCGTCACCCAATGTAACTTTTTACACCATCCAAGAACATTTGAGTGGAGATCATCACCAGTAACAAGCCCATTAAGCGTTCTACCGCCTTCAAGCCACGTTCACCCAACAAGCGATTAAAGAAGCCATAAAACATCAGTATAAAAAATGTTGCGCCCCACGCAATTACGACTGATGCTGACATTTCCAACATTTTCTCTGGATGTTGCGAAGACAGTAAAAGCAAGGCTGCAATCACTGAAGGGCCCGCGATCATAGGAATGGCCATCGGAACAATAAAGGGCTCCTCGCCTGCTGCCAGTCCAGTGATGCTGCCAGCACTCGGGAAAATCATCTTAATCGCAATAATGAAGAGAATAATGCCACCTGAAATGCTGAGCGTTTCTGGCTGGACATGCAAAAAACTTAAGATGCTTTGTCCTGCAAACAGAAACAACATCAAAATCAGTAAGGCAAACAGTAGTTCACGAATCAATACCTTACGACGACGCTTGGGATCGATATGTTTGAGAATAGACAACACAATCGGCAAGTTACCGAGAGGGTCCATGATTAGAAACAGCATGGTCGCTGCAGAAAGAATGTCCATATTCTGGCCTCACCTAAAAAATGGCGGCCAGTGTATAGCAAACTGACAACATGAGTATATGACTGAGGGCGAAAACACCATAGTCACCCTCGATCTTAGCCGCCGTTTAGTGATTGCAAACTCGCGCCATATTGACCACAAACTTACCTTCAAGCTCACGAATTTTGTCGCGCTTGAGCAAAAATGCTAGTAATGCATCTAAGTCTAGATCATTCAGTTTACAGGTGTGAAAGCGAACGCTAGCACCAAAGTGCTGTGTGAGGGCTTCGCGATCCATTGGTGTTTCTCTAAGTAGGTTTAGCAGCTCGTGAGCATGGATTTCACTCATTATTGACTCCAGTTATTAAGAACAATGCGTTCAGTTTACTGAAATCCTCAAGAGCTGCTTTGACTTAAATTAGTAAATGATTGAGGCAACAATGAGGGCATGAGCAAAAAAGTAACTGCCACTCACCCACAAATAGGCGTGTTTCATCGGTTTTCGATAACCGTGTATCGCGTATGCCAGCGCCGAATAGATGAGAACTAAGGTTCCGCTAAAGCCGATAGCATTGGCGTAACTCGGCACTTGTAACCAAACTTCACCGGCTGCCCAAGCAAGTTGAACCAGCATCATCCCCATGATCACAACAGGGAATACCAGAGAGTCGAGTTGAGGTAGCAACAAAAAGAACGCCACGATACTCGCTGCAAGCAGCAGGGCCAACAGCCACCAGACAATCTCACCATTAAGCTGCACCCAAAATGACTTGCTGTAGCATACCTGGGCAACCAGATAAGCCGTAAAATAGATTAGCTTACGAGTTTTAAACGAGTGCAGCGTATCTGCCACCATAGACACAATAAGCCCACCCGCAATCCAGTAGGTATATGTTGCGGATGCACCTTGAGTTAACACCAACACAAGAAGAAGTAGCAGAGTAAAGATTTTAAACACGAGGGATTGTGTCGGGTTAGCTTGCTTTGCTCCCAACACGGAATACACACCTGATAGCCCTATCGCCAGCCAACTCCACATGCAGTATACACCTTTTACTTAAACTCGCCGCTAGTCTAGGTAGACCAGTTTTGATGTAAAGACACAATCTACGAAAGTTGGATCTCGCTAGCGATTCGAAACATTTTGTAACCCTCAGCCTACGTAATAATAAAGCCGATGAGCCTGAATGATGCCACTAAACATTGGGGCCAAGCTTTGCTCATCAGCCGAACCCATCAAATCACACGACACAATAACCAACGCTTTCTAAAACTATTTAACTGAAAAACAGATAAGTGCTCCAGGTAAGCCGCCATTTCACAAACTGACGATTAAACCACCAGGATGTATGTAATGCAGGCAACAAGAATAAATAACAGACACAAAATAGAAAATAGTCTTAGTAGCGCTCTAAGAGAGGAGAAACCACTGATGACTAGGGGTAAAAACTAAGAAAACCGACCTTAATTCAGTAAAAAAAACATCAGACAAGAAAAGTAAGTCAATGATAAATAAAACCATAATTTCAATAACAGATAAAAGTGCGGACTTCATAAACCATAAAATCACTAAACACTTTTGAAGCCCATATTTTCTCATAAGGTAAGAAAATCTCACTCCATGCTTTCGATTTGACGATGCAATCTCATAGCACATTTTTTAATTTTCTCAATTTTTGAGAAATACAGACAAAATAAACACCCAACATACCATTCGAAACAAAAAACAATTACAAAGCCAACATCACAAACCATTTAACATTATAAAATCATACACTTAAAACAAAAAAGGATAGAAATAAAACAATGTGAACACTTTAAACACAGCACAAAAAACATAGTTTCATTAGTCAGAATCATGTAAAACCAGACAAGTTAAGTGTGGTTTTTGAAAAGATTAACGAGCATATGTTGATCAAACCCCAAAAACAGTGCTATATTAAATTCATCGAGTTCATCAAAGATTAAGGGGTAGTGTTATGATTTCATCTTCTCAAAAACAAGGGCTGGTTATGATTGCAGTGGTTGTGGGTTTAATGACACTGCCAATGATGTACTAACCCAATGATTTAAAATAAAAAAGGACGCAAATGCGTCCTTTTTTATTTATCTGTATAGCTCTACTGAATGTGCTTAGACAAAATATCCCAGTGCATATAGTAGAAACCAAGAGCGGCCAGCGTAATCAACGTCATTAGCAAAATTGCTGTACGCCAAATAAAGCGAGAGCTTCTTGGTGTCAGCTCTTTTTCACAAGCATCACATGCCGCCATAAAGCCTTTACGATCATCCAGCTTGTAATCGTCTTCGTGCACCACTTTATTACGCACTGTCGCGATGAATCGAAGCTTTGCTATCACGTCATGCGGTAAACGTTCTTCACAACTATTAATAAGTTGGTGCAACCCTTTCCCTTCTGCATGGTACTGAGTACGCAAAAGTTTTTCGATCGTTCGGGTACGCATGACTACTTTTTCAATATCTGACATCGTAACCCTCCTTACCAGACCCTTCCTATGTTCATTATTTTTATTCTTCTATAAATTTAGAGCTTTTTCGAGCCGTTAAGTGCAATTTTACTTTCAATTTGTGCCCTTGAGCTCATATAGCCTAACAAGTGAAAGCCGCTTCGTTCAGCTTTAGTGACTTCGCTTGCAGATGAAGCGACGATTTCATCGCGCATCATTAAGATAAATCGTGAAGTGCGCCGAATAATCTCCATATCCCTTTCATTAGATTATGAATAAGTTACCTCAACTCATCGTTTCGTCAGCGAGTTCTGTAGAATGGGACCCGATAAAACATTGGAGGTTAATATGCCAATCTCACTTATTGTCGCCCTATTCGCCCTTATTGCCTTGGGCGCTTGGGTGTTTTTCCGTTTTTATAGTAAGCACTATGTGGGCGAAGACGCTCCAGAGCAAAGCGCGCAGGTAACGGTTTTAGATAAACAAGCGATAGACATACCAAACGCACCACCAGGTCAAGACGATCAAGAGTATTGGATTTACGTTCAACGTGGTTCTATCGGTCCAAAGCGTGAATTCCAAATTGGAGTGCATTACTACCATGCACTCAATCCTGGAGATAAGGGAACACTGACCTATCGCGGCAACAAGTTCCTTCACTTCGCTATCAAACGTTAAGGCAGTAACCAACGAGTCTTGGCAGAACGAGAAAAGAGATAGCTCATCGCCAAGGCTCCAGCTCCACTTAGAACGATCCAGACTGGAATCACCCACGCAGGATGTCCTGTGTACCAACCGAACTCTTTCATCGGCCATAAGAAAATAGGATGAAGTAAGTAAATCCCTAAGCTGTGCTGACTGATCACACTTACCACTTTTTGTACTTTTGGTGATAAGCCTTCACCAAAGTAACGCCCGATCATAAAAATCATCGAAGCTGCTAGAATCACATTCAGTGTTTTATAAGAGAGCCAGCGCCCAACCGTATACTTCTCCGCCTCTAAGCTATTTGTCACAACCATCGTAAAGGTCACTGCCAACGCCACGAGTCCTAGCCCAACAAATAGGGTCACCATAGAGCGATTCAAAGGTACCTTTTGAAATAAAACATACCCCAGTGGAAGGTAACCCATATAAAGCCACATCTGATTACTCCAAGGGCCATCAATCTTGAACAAGAACAGTGTGCTGGTGAAAAGCCAAAATGCGAGATAGGTATACAAGACGTTGTCATCCACGTTGCGTACCATCCATTGAAACAGCGGAATCACAAAATACAGTGGTATAAAGTAATAGAAAAAGCCGAGATGGTAATACGTTGCGTGGAATGGGCTATTGCTTAATACCTCTTTTACGGTTTCAAAGTCAAAGCCTTGAGAAGTCCAACCTGAAAGGTATGCATAAAACATCGACCAAATAAGAAATGGAACTAAAACTTTGCCCAAACGCCTTTTGATATAATACTTACCGTCAAATGGTCGAGTGTCACTGAGCATTAGCGCTCCGGTGATCAAAATAAAAACTGGCACTGCCCAGCGGGTTACGCTATTCACGCCTACCGCTGTCAGCCATTGGTCAAATGGAATCACTCCTAACTCATTTCGATACGGTGCCAAGACGTGAATGGCGATCACTGCTACCGCTGCGAAGCAGCGCAATAAATCAAAAAACAGAACCCTTTCTCTCATACCTTTCCCTACTTTGAGTCGCTTATCGTTTATAGCATAGGGTAAATCTCAACCAGTGAAATGGTTAACAATCTGTTTTTGCTTATTTTTAACTCAACAATGACCTACAACGGAGATTTCATCACCACTCTAATCACTTAACTAGAACCAAAAACCAAGCATCAGTATTCACTCTCGATGCCAAACCGACACAATCTGATTACAGCAAACGGCGCATAAGAAACAAAAATGGCTCCGATTTGGAGCCATTTATACCATCTACAGATAGCGATACTGGGGATAGTTACGCAGTAGCAACATCAGCTTTTGGCAACTTAATTGAAATCAGCGTCGTCAGTGCCAAGAAAGCAAAAGAAACCCATAAGCACGCTGCAAGACCAGCCTCTTGGTAGATCCAACCCGATAATACCGTGCCAATCAAACGTCCCATCGCATTGGCCATGTAGTAAAAACCGACATCCAACGAGACGCCATCGCCTTTAGCGTAGCTCACTATCAAGTACGAGTGCAGCGAAGAGTTAATGGCAAACACAGCGCCAAAAATCATCAAACCTACCACAATCACCAATTCAGGCTGCCAACCGATTTGCACACCATAAGCAATACCAGCCGTAATTAACGCTAGGACTCCTGCCCACACCAATGCTGCACTACCATCAGGCACACGACCTTGCGCTTTGCCAGTAATACGCGGCGCAAAGCCTTGCACAAACCCATAAGCAATGACCCACGTAGCGAGAAAGCTACCAACCCACAAGTGATCCCAGCCAAACACGCTACCAAGATAAATAGGCAGAGCAACGACAAACCACACATCACGAGCACCAAACAAGAACATGCGTGCTGCGGATAAAATGTTTATCGATTCAGACTTGGAGAATATTTGGCGAAACTTAGGTTTACTCTTTGCTTTACCCATGTCCGCTTCTAGCCAGATCATGCTGCAAACAAACACTAATGTAAGTAAACCCGCCATAATAAACATCGAGTTTTGAAAACCCACCCAAGATAGCAGCAAGCCACCAACAAAAAAGCCCGCTCCTTTGAGTGCATTCTTCGAGCCAGTCAAAATCGCTACCCATTTGTAGAGCGCCCCTTGCTGCTCGTCTGGAACTAGCGTTTTAATCGCGCTCTTAGCACTCATTTTGTTCAGATCTTTGGCAATCCCCGACAGAGCTTGCGCTGCCATCACCCAAGGAATGGTCAGCCATGCATTTGGTACTGCGAGCATCAGCAACGCAAACACTTGCATCGCTAAACCAATGTTCATGGTTTTATTTAGGCCTAACCTTGCGCCCAACCAACCACCAACCAGGTTTGTCACCACACCAAAAAATTCATAGAAAAGAAACAGTGAGGCAATAGCTAACGTGGAATAACCTAAGTCATGAAAATAGAGCACCACCAGCATACGCAGTGCGCCATCGGTCACCGTAAAGTTCCAATAGTTAAACGTCACTAACATGTACTGACGAATACTTTTGCTTAATTGAGAAATCATATTGACCTCATATGTACAGCGATAGAAGCATTTAGATCATCATGTTCTAAATACTTCCTAACCTGTACAGCAACATTGACCAATACAATGTTACTGTGATTTTCAAAAAATGCCCCAACATCAATAAAAAGAAAAATACACTTTAAAAAACAATTGATTAGTTAATATTAATGGCATTTTTTGTAAACAGTCGTATCCTGAAGAAGCTCGAATTTAGCTTTTGGATCATGATGAACCAAAAGCTATTTAAGCTGATCAAGCGTCTTGAGCCACACGTTCGATGTACTCAACTTGCACAGGTTTTGTAAATGCACCAGGGCGCAATGCCTGCACTTCTCGCACGATATCTTCTAACTGCCATTCCTTTTCTAGGAGTAGGTGAGCAGCGAACAAACCTGTGCGCCCCGAACCACCCATGCAATGCATCGCAACTTTGCCACCTTGAGCAAGAATCGCGTGCAGTTCCGGACTGGCTTGTTGCCACTTCGTCGCAAATTCTTCATTTGGTGCGCAGTCGTCTTCAATCTCGATCTGGAACCATTTCATACCCAGTTGCTGAGTGGCTTCACCCAATGCAGAGACATTCTTCGCGGCTAATTCACTATCATCTAATGCAGTAACGACCGCTTGAACACCCTGCTCTTTCAACTGTTCTAACGACGCATGCAAATCGACACCTTTCGTTCCTGGGCACGGTGTTAAGATTAAAGCACCGGAGTCCAAATCTAATTGCCATGTAGGATGAGACATTGTGACCCCCTTTTTAAGCCAAACCAACGTTACGAACCAGCTCTGCTGTGCGCGTTGCATAACCCATTTCGTTATCGTACCAAGCGTAAATCTTAACCATACGAGAACCCACAACCATGGTTGATTGCGCATCAACGATGGTTGAACGTTGGTCGCCTTTATAATCGATAGAAACTAAAGGACGCTCTTCGAAGCCAAGGATGCCTTTCAAATCACCTTCAGATGCTTCTTTTAACAGTGCATTCACTTCTTCTGCTGTGGTATCACGCTTCACATCAAAAATGATGTCTGTTAACGATGCGTTTGCTAGAGGTACGCGAACCGCATGACCATTAATTTTGTCTTTTAATTCTGGGAAAATTTCGACAATCGCCTTCGCGCTACCCGTCGTAGTCGGGATAAGGCTCATGCCGCATGCTCTTGCACGGCGTAGATCTTTGTGTGGCGCATCTAAAATAGTTTGCGTATTCGTCAGGTCGTGAATGGTCGTAAAAGAAGATTGTTCGATACCCAATTTCTCATGAATGACTTTAACTACAGGTGCGATACAGTTAGTCGTACACGAAGCTGCTGTCACGATACGATGTTTTTCAGGGTCGAAAATATGGTCGTTCACGCCCACCACAATGTTCGCGATACCTTCTTCTTTCACAGGTGCGCTTACCACGACACGTTTCACGCCTTGCTCTAGGTATTTATTTAGGAATGATGTTTTGCGATGTACGCCTGTCGCTTCAATCACAACATCACAATCAGACCAGTTCACCGCATCGATATCGCGTTGTTGAGTCGTGGCGACACGCTTGCCGTTGATGACGAGCTCACTGCCTTCGACCTGAACTCCATGATGCCAACGACCTTGCACTGAATCGAATTCTAATAAGTGACCAAGCGTAGCTGCGTCACCTGCGACATCGTTGATTAACACAAACTCCAATTCTGGCCAATCAAATGCCGCTCGCAGCGCTAAGCGACCAATTCGGCCAAAGCCATTAATTCCTACTTTAATTGTCATAGTTTTACCCTCTAATCTTCTACCTTGAATCTCTATTCGCTGTTAACAGCAAGCCTCACGACTTTTATCGTGTAAGCGTGTGATGTCGTCTTGGTATTCCTGCTTCAAACAGTTTGATGCCACTAAGTCTTCAATTAACTTTCGCATCCAACCTGGTAATTGCTGTGATAACTCGTAATACACCCATTGTCCTTGGCGTTTATCCACCAAGATGCCACTGGATCGTAACTGAGCAAGATGACGAGAAACTTTCGGCTGGCTCTCTTGTAGAGCAAACGCCAAATCACCAACGCAAGTTTCACCTTCACGGGCCACGAGCATTAAACAACGTACGCGTGTTTCATCGGATAACAGCTTAAAAAACTGATGTGGAAGCATAATGAACATACCTATATATGGATATGCGTATATGTTTATTTAATTAAGATATATCGTCAAGAGGAAACCGTCCATCGTCATAAAAGTTTCACATCTAACGAACAGCTTGATTGTAAAGAGAGAGATTCAAAGAGATAAAAGATAAAACCAGAAATTATGCAGTCGCGATGCTTTGACTCCAGCGAACCGCTTCACCTAAGGAGAGCTTCACTTCCTCTAAAGGCAACCCCAATTGCATCGTGATTTTTTCAACCCCTGACCAATCGGCACGCTCGTAGCACTCTTCGAGGGAAATAAGTGCACCATAAACCCCTTTGCGATGTAATAGCGCTTGTTGTACTGAATGACTAAGCGGTAACTGCCTAACTAAAGATTCCACCGAAAGATCCAACAGCGCATCTAGAATCGACAGCAAACCAACCATGAAACCTTGTTCGTTGAGATGAGAGAATGGCTGATAGCGCGACATCAATTGGCAAAATTGAGCTCGTTGCAATGAAAGGTGATACAGCTCTCGAGGCTTATTACTGGAGATATACGATGCCACAACCAAAGAGACAAACTGCTTAAGGTTATCCTGGCCAAGATAAATCAATGCCTGACGAAAAGAGCTGATTTCGACAGCCAAATTCGGCGCTTGCGTATTTACAAAACGCAATAATTTATATGACAACGCGACATCTTGCGTAATGATGGACTCGATACGAGTAAAGTCAGGCTCAGGAGCACAAACTTCACGAAACAGTTGCAATGCCAACACTTGCTCAGGACTGACGTATTTAGTCTGCGAGACGAGTGGCTTGCTAAAAAAATAACCTTGGAAAAATTTAAAGCCAGCCGCTTTCGCTTGCTCAAACTCTTCTGCGGTTTCAACACGTTCTGCTAAAAAGTGGTATTTGACGCGTTTGGCAAGGTGTGTTGTGACAAGTTCACAGGCCTTTTCGAGCCCCATCGCCATAATGTCGAGCTTCACAATATGCACATATGGCAAAAAACGGCGCCATTCTGGTGTTAGGGTGAAGTCATCCAAAGCGATCAAGTAACCTTCTCGATAAAACTCACGAATCGCATCAAGAAGCTCATCCGTAGGTTGGCACGTTTCCAACACTTCGATGACAATTTTGTTTTTCGGCAAACTGCGCGGCAAACGTCGCACCAAACTTTGATGAGGAAAGTTAATAAAGCATCTTGAAGAGGCAATCACTGGGTTAGTACCCAGTGATAGGAAGTTTTCGACGATCAGTCGGTATGTCGCTCGATTTGAATCAATATGTGAAGGGTATGCGTTACTCTCCCCGTCTCGAAACAACAATTCATAACCCAGCGTCTGTCTTTTTCGGTTAAAGATCGGCTGGCGAGCGACATACGTTGTATTCATGCTAAAGAAGGACCTATAAATGGCTTATGACTTTGCAGCTGCTAATAATGCACCACAACCCATGAACATTGAACCGAATACTTTGTTTATTTTTCCCATGATTTTATCGGAGCGAATAAAGCGTCCCATTTGTGCTGCCAAGCTCGTGTAACCCAACATTACACACGCATCAATCACGACCGTAGTGACGCCAAGCACCAACAGTTGCGTGATTTGGTCTTTTGCCGGGTCAATAAACTGCGGGAACAACGCCACCAGAAAAACAATCGATTTAGGGTTGGTGAGGTTAATTAACACAGCCTTGTACAACAGCGCCGTGCCTGACATCTCGTTGTGGTTTTCAGCTGCGACTAAGCTTGATGTATCGCGCCATTTCTGAATCCCCAACCAAACCAGATAAGCGGCACCAACCCATTTAATGACAGAAAATGCGGTTGCTGACTGCGCGACAAGCGCACCAATACCCGCCCCCACCAGCGCGATGTGGATAACTAAACCAATTTGTAAGCCAATAATGGCACCCAGTGATTTACGGGTACCGTAACTCAAACCATTACTGATTGAGTTCACCGTGCCAGAGCCCGGAGCCAAACTAAAAACGATTGCTGTTACTACATAAGCTAACCAGACATGGGTATCCATTGCATTTCCTCACTAATTCTTCGATGATACATCGCGTAAACAACGTATCTTCAGGTAATCAACTAATGGCGACTAACCATTCACCTTTGACTTATACTCAAGAGACATTATTTGAGCAAGCAATTGGTGGTCCGATCGCAGCACTTTGGCAAACTCGCCAAGAGGGCTTTGTTAAAGGGACTGAGAAAAAGAACATTTACTGGTGCAAGCTAACCAACCCAGAGCATAAAAAAGCCGTGCTCATCGTAAATGGACGCATTGAGTCTTCCTGGAAATACCAAGAGCTGTTTTACGATCTCTACCGCCAAGGTTTCGATGTCTATTCCTTTGACCACCGCGGTCAAGGTTTATCAGATCGTTTATTATCTGACTCAGATATGGGTCACGTCTATGACTTTACTGATTATATTGATGATATGGACATCGTCGTAAAAAAACACGACCTTAGCGAATATCAACAATGCTTCATCATCGCGCACTCTATGGGCGGCGCGATCGCCACACGTTACCTGCAAACTCACCCAGAACACCCTTTTACTGGTTTGATTCTAAGTGCGCCCATGTTTGGCATTAACCTGCCATGGTACCTATCACCAATAGCGATTCCGGTCACACAAATTATGTCAGCGGTATCGACTTTGCCACGCTATGCACCAGGACATCAGGCCTACTTCCCTAAGCCCTTTGAAGATAACCCACTTAGCCAAAGTTACGGCCGCTACCAATGGTTCCGAAACCTATATACGGAAAAACCGGAACTGCAAGTCGGTGGGCCAAGCACTCGCTGGGTTTGGCAAGGGCTCATGGCCGCTAAGCAGTGCTTTTTATTAACTCGCCAAGTCAAAATACCAGTCATCCTAATCCAAGCCGGAAACGATCGGATTGTTAGCAATCTCGCGCAAAAGCGTTTTATTGATAAATTGCGGAAAACCAACCCGCACGCGGAGCTGCTTTCTATCGAAGGCGCACAGCATGAAATCTTGTTCGAGACCGACAAGTATCGTAATCAAGCTCTCGATGCGATTTTCCGCTTTATGAATGACCCTAAATCGCCATCAAACGAACAAGCACAATAAGAACTCTAGGCGACCATTTCACGACTATCATTAAAGAGGAAATGTCTGCACATCGATTTACCCTCTTTTTCATCCTCATTTTGGCGTACACTGCTTGAACTTGGCTACTTTGACACTGTGTTTAACCGCATAGTGCTACGAGCCCAAGTTCCCCCGCATTCGGAGCAGTACGATCTAGTCAGTCTGCTGTACTCCGTTTGCAATTCACCTGTTCCACACTATCCAAACCGTTTACGAGGACTTCATGAGCACATCGCTACCTTGCAAAGAGATCACCAAAATCGTTGCCTCTGATCTGGATGGCACGTTACTCGCACCTAACCATCAGCTCAGTGCTTACTCAAAAGAGACGCTAAAAGCGCTGCATGAAAAGGGTTATACCTTTGTCTTTGCAACCGGCCGTCACCACGTAGACGTTGCGAGCATCCGTCGCCAAGTTGGCATTCCAGCTTATATGATCACGTCGAATGGTGCCCGAGTGCATGACCAGGAAGATCAGCTAATGTACAGCGAGAATGTCCCTGCGGAACTGGTACAAGGCGTGATCGACACGATCAAACATGATCAAGAAATACTTATTCACATGTATCAAAATGATAGCTGGTTGATGAACAAGGATGATGAAACGTTACGTGACTTCCACGATGAATTCACTTACGTCTTATTTGATGAAGACCAAGCCCCAACTGACGGTATTGCGAAAGTTTTCTTTACTCATCCAGGAGAAGACCACGAACGTTTGGTCGTATTTGAAAACAAACTACGTGAGCAGTTTGGTGATCAGCTGAACATCGCATTTTCAACGCCTTGGTGTTTGGAAGTAATGAGCGCTGGCGTGTCTAAAGGTCATGCTCTTGAAGCGGTAGCGAAAAAGCTCGACCTCACGTTAGAAAACTGCGTAGCATTTGGTGATGGCATGAATGACGTAGAAATGCTGTCGATGGCAGGTAAAGGGCTAGTTATGGGTACATCACACGAAAAAGTGATGAAAGCTCTACCAAATAATGAAGTAATTGGCAGCAATGCAGAAGATGCGGTTGCACACTACCTACAAGAACACTTGCTGTAAGCTTCAATACTCCAATTAATGAAGGGCTGCACATTCGCAGCCCTTCTCTTTTATCGCTGACTTGGCAGCTTCTCTTTGCCAAGAATCGCGTCCCATTCTTCTTCTGTCACGGGCATAATCGACAAGCGATTTCCACGTTTCACCAACGGCATGTTCTCAAGTTCTGGCATCGCTTTCATCACCGACAACGGAATCACTCGCGCCGTTTTACGTACAAACTCTACATCCACCATAATCCAACGCGGGTTGTCTGGGTCTGACTTTGGATCGTAATAATCGCTTTCGGGATCGAATTGGAAATGATCGGGATAGGCTTCTCTCACAACTTTAGCAATACCTGCCACGCCAACATGTTTACAAGAAGAGTGGTAAATCAGGACTAAATCGCCCACCTTCACTTGGTCACGCATCATATTGCGCGCCTGATAATTACGAACTCCCTCCCAACATGAAACCTTTTGGGTTCGAAGCGTGTCAATAGAAAAGGTATCTGGTTCAGTTTTAAATAACCAATATGCCATAATGCCATCCGATGCCGATTGAGTAACAATAATGAGGAAGATATAACATGAAGGCTTTGAAAAACCCAGTGGCGCTTGCCACCCTGCTGGTTCTGCAAGCATGTAGTTCACAGCCGCCACAATCTGGTGCTGCTGACCCAACCTCTCCACCAGCAACCTTAGATAAGCCTGAAACCATTCAACCTCAAACTTTTATGCTACGCGGAAAAGTGATCGTCGGTCACGAGAGCCAATACATCATGCCTTGTGGCAGCGACAAGCAATATTGGTTGCAACTATCACCACAGCAAATGCAACGAGCAATTCAGTTAAATAACGAGCCTTACCAGACTATGTATGGCGAGGTTATCGGCCACCTCAACCCACCGGGCATCGATGGGTTTTCTGCTGATTTCGATGCTAACTTTGTCGTGGAACAAGTGAACTTCCTCACAACGGAAAATCCAAACCGTTGTCAGCAACCAAACAAACCAACTCGCGTGTTTGGTAATGAGCCTTCTTGGTCGGCAAGCTTTGAGGCTAATGGACTAACATTCCAGCAAATCGGCAAACAAACCACAAAATTAGCGATTAAAAGCAGTCAGCTTCAACCTCGCCAGCGCACTTATCAACTACAAGATGGTGAGCTTCGCTTAACAGAAAACCTCTGCTCAGACACAATGAGCGATTCTTTGTATGGCTGGAAAGCAACACTAAAACATGATGGCGAGACGTATCAAGGTTGTGGTATGGCTGCAAACGTCGATGCAACGCTTGGTTGGGCTAATACCTATGTCGCGACCTCAACTCAATCACAAGGTTTTGAAGTACAAATGACCTTAAACCCAGACCACAGCGCCACAACAAAATACCGTTACGCCAATGGACAAGCACCATTAATCGAGCGTGGTTACTGGCAACAGTTAAGTCCGTCTCAGGTTCAAGTTGTCATGACGCATCATCAACAGCAAAGACTGATGTCAGAGCGACTGTTTACTCGAGAAGGCAATCAGCTCAAAGCGACCAAAGAAAAAGTCGGTAACTTAGTATACCCAATCGCCGATGGTGGTTTAGTCCTTTACCCTGCCACCGTTCGTGATGAAGGCATCATGCAACCAGCCGAAAAACGCACCAACAACCCCATCGGTAGTGCTGACGTCCCTTCTAGTGCAGAGTTTGATTCAAAAGTAGATGCCGCGGTGCGCAACTACTTCTTTATCCATCAAACCACCCCCAACAATAACCAATACCGTTGGCTAACTTACGACCTCAACAGCGATGGTAACGAAGAGCTATTGGTACAGTTGGATTGGTGTGGTTCCGGAGGCTGTACATTGCTGATATTTGAACATCACGAAAAGGAATGGCGATTTAATAGCCGCATTACACTAGTGCAAAGCCCGATTATGCTCGGCCAACAAACCTCTCATGGTTGGCGAGATCTGATTTTTAATGTCAGCGGTGGCGGAGCTAAAGCGGCTCAACACGTGATGCAATACACTGGGGTTAGCTACCCACTCAACCCAAGCATGGCACCAACGGCAACGCCGAACCAAGTCAGTGGTGTGCGTCTGTTCTCTGATGGGATAAGCCCGGTGCGCGAAGGAGTTCGTCTGTAATGTCACAACCGTGTCCAACCTGCGGTTTTCAATTCAATTGTATGTGCTCGCTAATGCCGAAACTTACCAGTGAGCACAACATCCTGCTGTTAATGCATCCGAATGAACTGAAGCGTGATACTAATACCGGCCAGCTACTAGAGCAGTGCCAACTCAACATTGAGCGAGTAATCTGGGATCGCAAACAGCCACCAGCAGAATTGCTCACTCTATTAGCTGATCCGTCGCGGTATCCGGTGTTGCTCTTCCCCTGTGAAGAAAGTATCACACTCGAACATGTGGTACTCCAAAGCCAGCAACAAACCAAAACTCCGCTGTTTATTATTTTAGATGCCACCTGGCAAGAGGCGCGCAAGATGATCAATAAGAGCCGTTGGTTAGAAGGTATCCCTACTATGGGATTGTCTGCGTCGGCGGACTCACAATATCAGCTGCGACGCAACCAACAACAAGGTAATTTGTGTACGTTTGAAGTCGCTGCACATTTGCTCGGGCAACTTGGAGAACAAAACAACCAACAACAAATGCAGCGCTTTTTTGCCCATTACCTCGCTCTGTTCCAAGCTGAAAAGAGTGGACACGCTCTTAAGCGTTAACCATTAAGCTCAGTAGAAGAACCAAACAAAAAACG
Organism: Vibrio sp. YT-18; assembly: GCF_033337345.1. Lineage (NCBI taxonomy): Bacteria > Pseudomonadati > Pseudomonadota > Gammaproteobacteria > Vibrionales > Vibrionaceae > Vibrio > Vibrio sp. YT-18. Next base: position 32,771 of record NZ_JAWOQO010000028.1, read on the forward strand.
CAGCCTACGCTGCGTTTTTTACGACAAGAAGTTTCACGTGAAACATCATTAAAACAGTCGAGTCGGCTTGCCAAGATAGTAACCCTGCAAATAGTCCACCCCCATGTCTTGTGCAATGGTACACACCTCCTGATTGTGGACGAACTCCGCCACCGTCTCCGCGTTAAACACCTGGCACAAACGCACCAACTGGGAAGCGATCTTGCGCTGTTTTAAGTCTTTATCAATATCACGAATCAAGCTGCCATCGAGCTTTATGACTTCTGGCTCCAACTTTAGGATTTCATCGATATTCGAATAACCGGACCCAAAGTCATCAACAATGATACGCGCCCCTAAGCTTCTAAAATGACTGCACACTTCTATCATTCGGCCGTAGTCTTTGATCTGCTCAGATTCCAGCACTTCTAAACCAATTCGCCTTGGGTCATTTAGCTGGCTAATTTCATGCTCTAAAAGCATTAAAGTTTTATCACTGAGCAAATCTTGCGGCGATAAGTTTATAGAAAAGTCACCTTGCTTATCTCGCATATAATGCAACGTAGAATGAATCATGTGCCGACTTAGTCGAGTGTAAAGATGCGTATCAGAGATAATTGGCAGAAAACGTCCTGGCGCAATCACCGTTCCATCGGCTTCCAGAATACGAACCAAACATTCTTGGCTTGCCAATTTGTGGCTACTCGCATGCACAATAGGTTGGCTATAAGTGATGATATTCTGTTTGAGAATGGCTCTACTGACGCAACTTAGCCATCCAAGTTGCTCTTTACGCACATCCTCACTGACTTCAATATCTTTCGCATTACAGATATGGGTATTACTGCGTACACCGGAGCGCCTCGCTTCGATGCCTTTGAGTAAGAGCTCATCTACTGAAGCGGATGGAAAGTCTCGACGACTCACTAAGCCGCCGCATAGCGAGATAGAAAGATAATCTATTTCACGTAGGCCAATTGGCTCAAAATTAGTTTGTTCTACCGCGTCAGCAAAACGCGTAAAGTGCTGTTTGATGGTCTCGCTGCTTTGATCAGCTTTAAATATGAACGCCCATTCACCAACCCCAATACTATAAAGCTGCAAAGCCGTTGGCATGCCGAAACGCTTTCGTAGTCGATTCGTAAAGTGCATTGAGAGATCTTTGAGTAATTGATCTCCCACTCGGTAGCCGTATTTTTCGTTGATATGACTAAAGTTAAGTAGCTTTAGAGTCAACAAATGCTCATCCAAATCGATGTTACTCAGCCGCTCTTGCAATGCGACCCGGTTTTGTAATCCCGTGCGACTGTCGCGTCGATAGCTTTCTTGTAACTTGCGCGTTTGGCGATCGAGTTGATATCCCATATGCGCGTTCATATGGTTGAGATCGCCGATCGCATTTCGAATCAAGCTAAACAGCGGTGAAATAGAGGAGCTAACGGGCGACTTAGGCAAGTTCAATGTTTGCACTTCGTCTCCCTCTCGCATCGCTAAATACGTCAGGCTGTGATGGAGAATTTCGGGCTGACCAATACCACCATGCAGTTCCCCCATACAGTAACTACCAAACGTCGTCGCAATATCTTTGAAGGCTTGGACTTCGTCGCTGCTGTCAATAAAGTCTAACCGTGACGCGCAGTTAAAAATCATCACGACTTCAGGTTGGTGCATGGCTAACTCAACCACACCATGCCGCACTTGCTCGAGCGTTAACGAGGGATGGTTATAGCAAAATTGCACTTCGTCACCAAGACACCAGGGCCTGTCGAAGCTCATACTGCCATCAGCGTGTAGCTCCGTTACCGTACAAACTTCCTTTCGCCCTAAGCTTTCTCGATACAATGGAAAGCTGAGCAGTTGACTCAGCGTCACGTCATGGCCATCCGCCAAGTAACGCTTGTATACGTCCAGCGCTTTCTTCTCACCTAAACAATACAAGCGCGTTCCTTTTGCATGAGTGACTTTGTGTGGCATGCCAATCGGGTTCCATTCCGAATACGCATCAGTCCATAGCTTCAAAGTATCACTGTGCAAAGCTACGGCAACCACAGCGTTATCGTAAACTCGGTTTTGATATAGCACCCAGCAGCCATCGTCAATACTCTGCGCCAACCCTCCAGAAATCACTACTTCTTCACTGGCGAAGGTTTGAAACAAGGGATAGTCACGTCGTTCAATTTGCACAGCAAAGCTGAGGATCACCTGTGAATTATGCTGCATTAGAAGAGAGCGCTTGAGTTCCCCGCCATCAATGTCAGGGGAGTAAGAGTATGTTTGTACCGCAGAAGTCAGCGTGGTTTGCTCAAATTCAATCACACTCACTAGGCAACCAGAGGTAAATATCTCCCCTTCCAGAATCACATTACGCGTACTATGCCCCATAACATGAGCATTCGGCAGCGACGACAAAACGGCGTCTGCAAGTGTGGTCGTAATTTCGCGCGATTGCGTCGACAATATTTGTACTAAATATTGTTTATCTGAGGAAGTCGGAAAAGTGACTAAAAAGTCATTCAGTTGACTGACATCGTGAACCAGTTTTGAAAAAGCTCGCATGGACCTACCACTGCCGTAACACTATCTTCACCACGACGTGTGGCGTTACTATTTTTATTTAATAGAGAATAATTTACGTGGCTTTGCGCTGCTTTTCTAGACACAAAATGAGATTAGAATGGATTAATGCGAAAGCAATTAAAAAAGTGTGAGTAACGGCTGCAAACTATTGATTTCAATATCAGGTAAAGTACGTGTTTTTGAATGGTTAATGACATTTTTATTCATATCATTAAACCAACAGGCTGCAAAACCAGCCAACTTTGCACCATGCACATCCGTGGTTAGATGATCACCGACATGCAGAATATTCTCCGCAGGAATATCCAAGAATCGCTTCGCTTTAGTAAACATATCGGTTGCGGGTTTCGCCAATCCATCTGGTCCTGCTTTAAGTACCTGTTGGAAATAAGGCGTAAGACCGATGCGGTCTAAATCCACATTACCGTTGGTGATTGCTACCAACGGGATGTGCTGCGCGAGTTCCTCCAGTACATCGAGGCTTTGCTGCGGCACTTCAAAACGGCTACGCCAGTCCAACGCAACGTCTACTGCGGCTTTCGCGGCGGCATGTGCTGCGTCTTCGTCGTAGCCTACTTGGGAGAAGGCTTGCTGAAGTTGCACTAAACGCCATAAAGTGACATCGCTCTTCAGCTCGGGTTGTTGCTGCACAACACGCTGCTTGAGAGCAAACCAATCCGCTTTGTTCATATGAGCAACCGCTGGATGATGGTGCTTGAGCCAAGATAGCAACTCACGCTCCATGCGAACGATCACAGGATAGTTGTCATAGAGGGTATCATCTAGGTCAAAGGTCATTGCCTTAATAGGCTCGATACGGCGATAAAATTTCATACTTCGGCTCACTCCCCGTTCTTTTTACGTGCGCGTGGATGGGCTTGGTCGTAGGCTTGCGCCAAATGTTGGAAATCCAAGTGCGTGTAGATTTGGGTCGTCGAAATGTTCTCGTGCCCTAAAAGCTCCTGCACCGCACGTAAGTTATTGCTTGATTCGAGCATATGTGTCGCAAATGAGTGACGCAATTTATGCGGACTAATATGGCTTGCGACAGACTGTTTCTGCCCCCATTCAGCCATGCGCTTTTGCACGCTACGATGCGAAATACGCGTTCCAAGCTTAGATACAAACAAGGCGGGCTCACCTGGAGCGGCTAAATCACCACGAACGCGTAACCACTTCCCGACCCACTCGGTTGCCATCCCAGAGAACGGCACTTTACGTTCTTTATCGCCTTTACCAATAACACGAAGCTCACCACTACGCAGTTGTACATCACGTACATCCACACCCACCAACTCAGCCAAACGTAAACCGGCGCCGTACATCAGCTCCATCATGGCGCGATCGCGCACAGCCAACGGGTCGTCCTCGTTGACTTCAAGTAATTGGCTCACTTCGTCAACATCGAGGTTTTTGGGCAACGGGCGTTTTTTGCGAGGTGCTGAAACCCCTTTGGCTGGGTTAGCCGACATCTCGCCACGCAGAATAAGGAAATCGAAAAAGCTACGTAGCGATGAGAGTCGCGTTGCCAAACTGCTGGCTTTCATGCCTTCTCGCATGCCCTTACCTGCTAATTGGCGCACCCAACCAGCATCCACTTGAGACCAATCTTTGAGCCCCATTTCAGCTAAGTGCTGCGCCATAGTTTCTAGCTGCTGTTTGTAATTGCGCTGAGTATGTAGGCTAAGCCCCTTTTCGCTTCGTAAGAATTCATAGAAGCGCTCAAGAGGCTTTTGCAGACTATTTGGCAGAGGAGTGTTGGGAGTTGTCGTCATCGTAACTTTGCCATACCAGTGTTTGAGCGAGATGTGCCACTACTAATGATAGGTGACGCAAAAACAAGGTATCCATATCTGGCTGAAAATGGCCGCCATCTTCACTAGAAAAAGCAAGCACGCCCAGTGTTTGCTGTTTCACGAGCGGCAGTACCACATAGGACCCCATTTCCGGCACTTCCATGTTGCCAAACAAAGCTTCACGATCCACTTTGCGAAGACGTCCTAAGTACGCATCTTTGCCATTTAAGTGAGTGGTCGCAAAGCGTTGATAACTTTCCTTACTCAATTGAATCGATGCGTCGCATTGACTAAACAATCGAACAAACGCACGTAAGCCCAATGTTTTGGCTTTCTCTTCGATAGAATGAATGACTTGTTTAAAGTCACCACACTTTAGAATCTGCCCCTGCAAATCCATAAATTCGTAAAAGGTGCGATCATTGTTCGCCGCAAGCGACATTAGTGTAGTGATCTCTTCCTCTAACTCTTCAATGCGCTGACGTTGGCGATTCATTTGGATGTGTACCAAAGATACCGCGCCTAAGTCTGAGTGTGGGAAAGATAAACGATCCACAAGCTCCGGACGTTGCACAAAAAAGTCTGGATGATCTTTGAGGTACTCTGCCACTACTTCAGCCGTTAAGGCATCTGCTTCTACTTGAGACAAACCGTTTCCTTTTTCTTCAACTAGCAAGATAATTGACCATCAAATACATGCGTTGTAGGTCCGGTCATAAACAACGGCTTGCCAGGGCCTTGCCATGCAATTCGCAATTCACCACCAGGTAGAGAAACCTTAACGTTTTCATCCAACAAGCCCTGCAGAATCCCAACCGCGACTGCCGCGCATGCACCACTACCACAAGCTTGTGTCTCTCCTGCGCCTCGCTCGTAAACTCGAAGACGAATATGGTCACGACTCATCACCTGCATAAAGCCAGCGTTGACGCGCTCTGGGAAACGCTCATGCGACTCGAGCAGCGGACCGAGAGTTTCCACTTCTGCCGTATCCACATCGTCGACCACGGTCACTACGTGCGGGTTACCCATGCTCACAGCACCACAAAACAAGGTATTGTCGCCTGCTCGCATGATGTAAGTTTTCTCTTTTTGCTTCGCTTTGAAAGGAATTTTGTTCGGTTCAAACTCTGGTACGCCCATGTTGACCGTCACTTCCCCATCATCTTCGATGTTGAGAATCATCTTTCCTTTCTTGGTGCTCACGCTGATGCTGTATTTATTGGTCAGTCCCTTCAAGCGAACAAAGCGGGCAAAACAGCGTGCACCGTTACCACACTGTTCAACTTCACTACCATCGGCATTAAAAATCCGATAATGGAAGTCGGTTTCAGGGTCGTAAGGGGCCTCTACCACAAGCAATTGGTCAAAACCAACGCCAGTATGACGATCCGCCAAGCGGCGGATCAGGTCTTGCGAGAAAAACACGTTCTGGGTAATACAGTCGACGACCATGAAGTCGTTGCCCAAACCGTGCATTTTGGAAAAGTGGAAATGCATTTGTTGTGTGTTACTCCGGTAGAATCTGTTCCAGCTGCCACAAACTGGTCAGCTCCTCACGCTGGCGAACTAAGTGGCTTTGTTTACCGTCCACCATCACTTCTGCTGCTCGGGTACGAGTATTGTAGTTCGAAGACATCACAAAACCATAGGCACCTGCTGAACGAACCGCGAGTAGATCACCTTCTTGCAAAACGAGTGCGCGATCTTTACCCAAGAAGTCGCCGGTTTCACAAATAGGACCAACCAAGTCGTAAGTCTGAGCTTCACCCTTTCGCGGTGAAACTGGCACAATATCTTGCCATGCTTGGTATAGCGCAGGACGCATCAAGTCGTTCATTGCAGCGTCGATAATCGCAAAGTTTTTATGCTCAGTATGTTTTAAAAACTCAACACGCGTTAGCAATATACCTGCGTTCGCAGCAATTGCACGGCCTGGCTCAAAGATCAGCTCCAAGTCTTGGTGATTTTCAAGACGGCCTAGTAACGCTTTGGCGTAATCAGAAGGCTGAGGTGGTAATTCATCACGATAGACCACACCCAAACCACCGCCGACGTCAAGGTGACGAATGTTAATGCCCTGCGCTTTTAAATCATCAATCAGGGCCAATAAACGGTCTGTCGCGTCGATAAATGGGTCTATATTGGTCAGCTGAGAACCAATGTGGCAGTCGATGCCTTGCACATTCAAGTTCGGCAGGCTTTGCGCGAATTTATAAACATCTGGCGCACGATCAAACGCAATGCCGAATTTATTGTCGCGAAGACCAGTCGAAATGTAAGGGTGTGTTTTCGCGTCGACATCTGGATTGATACGCAGAGAAATTGGCGCAATCACACCAAGCTCACCCGCAACCTTGTTCAAACGTTCTAGCTCTGGCTCAGATTCAACGTTGAAACATTTGATACCTAGCTCAAGAGCGCGCTTCATCTCTGCCGGTGTTTTACCAACACCAGAGAAAACGACTTTTTTCGGATCACCGCCTGCGGCAATCACACGCTCAAGTTCACCACCCGACACGATGTCAAAACCCGATCCCAAACGCGCTAGCGTGTTCAATACGCCTAAGTTTGAGTTGGCTTTCACCGCGTAGCAAACCAGGTGAGGATGCTGACCCACAGCACTATCAAACGCCTTCCAATGGCGCTCTAGCGTGGCTCGAGAATATACGTAAAGAGGAGTGCCATATTGCTCTGCAAGAGCTTGAAGTGGGACGTCTTCGGCCCAAAGCTGGCCATCATCCTGATAGTTGAAGTAATCCAAAATTCGCTTCCCTTATTTTATTCGACTGCTGAACCCTAATTTCACCCTAAGGTGCGGTTATTTATTGTGATTGCTCATTCTGTTGAGTGTCATCTGGAATGTATAGTGAGCCAGACTGACCACACCCCGCTAAGGTCGCGGCAACCATCACAAACAACACAGTAACTAATTTTTTCATTTCGCATATCGTGATTATTGAATCAATGCCCCCTATAATCGCACCACACTCAGGAAAAGCAATAGGATAGACGGATGAACGATACTGAATTTCATCAACTGGTGGATGCGCAGATGCAAATCATCGAAGAATCCATCGATGATTCAGGCGCAGACATTGATTACGAAGTCACTGGCAACGTAATGACATTGGAATTTGAAGACCGCAGCCAAATCATCATTAATCGCCAAGAGCCGATGCATGAGATCTGGCTAGCGTCCAAATCTGGTGGTTTCCACTTCAAGCTTATTGAAGGTAAATGGACCTGCTCAAAAACGGGTATGGAGCTATTTGAAATGGTGAAGCAAGAGTGTGAAAAGCACGCAGGCGAAACCATTGATTGGGCATAATTCTGGTCAATCGTCACCAAAACAAAAAGAGCACCGAAGTGCTCTTTTTGTTTATTGATACGGGTTTAATTACGCATTCACAGTTTTGGTCGGGCGACTCGGTGAACAACCGTCATTACGGTAAGGAATGATATACGCATTCCCCTCTTCAGGGTGAATAATTTGATAGTACTGAGGCAGGTTAAAGTTAATAAACTTCGACGCGACGCGACTATCGTCTTTTACCGACGTGTAGAAACTGTTTACAGACGAAATCATTTCATCTTTGGAGCCACTAAATTGGTGATACACTTCCACTTGATTTGACTCATCCAACACATAAATATTGAAGCCATCTTCGTTATCTTCAAAGAAGAACTGCACTAGACCTTCACTGGCAAACCCATCCACCGCCTCAGGCATTTGATATTCTTGCTCACGATCGAGCATTAACAGCGGCGAGCCTTTGAGTTTGTTAGTGGAAATGCTGCGGTAGAAATCGATGGAATTTTCTAGCTTCTGCACCGACACACCACGACGTTCAAAGAACAACCCATAAGTCTGGTTACCAAGACGCATCGCTTTAAAGCGGCGACGTTTCTCTTGCTCTACTGGTTTCAAGCGTAAGTCGATACATTCAGCTAAAAGCTGGTAAACCATATTACGCATCACACCACGCATGTTCTTCGCATAGCAGAACACATCCACTGATTCTGGTGGCAACGCATCTTGGTGCATTTTGCCCAAAATGGTTTTCAGTGCATCCAGCATCGCCGTTTCCCCTTTGAAATGCAGCGTACGCACTTCATGCCAAGAGTTACGGTAAACAAGGTCAACACTGCCGACTAAATTTTTATGTTCTGGACCAAAGCTAAAAATATCGGTGTTCTTAACATCCACTTTCAGCGAACGACCAGAAAGTTCAGACGTCGGATCATTTTCGAAGTTGATGAACATCGCAAGCTGGCTTATTTCACAAGGACTCGCTAGCGCCTGCATAGATGGACGACGCTTACGCAACGCAAAAGTATTTCGTAAGTCACTCACCATTTGGTAAAACTTATCAATATCTAGCTGCGCTTCACGTACCACGGCATGTAAACGAGTCGATTCAGTGATCAAGCCATTGAAGAATGCCCAAGCAACCAACTTACTCAAGTATTCATGATGCTCTAGATATGGTTGCCCCAAAATGCGGTGCGCAATAAGCGGTTGTTTATAGAGGTACCAACCAGACTTGTTTACCCCCCCTTTTTTCACTTCGATAAAGCTCAAGTCAGGCTCGTGCAGATCAGGTGAAATCTGTGGGTTTAGTAACGTTACTTTGCCCGGCAATACTTCAAAAGCCGCGTAGAGTTTACGGGCCAAAATACTGATGTCTTGCGGACTGATAGCAGAAGTGATGTCGTTACGACGCGCAAATTGAATCAAGTTACGGTAGCTTTGCATCAACGCATCCAGCAATGCATGATGTACCACCTTTACTTGTTCAACCTTCCAATTACGGCGGTCATCGAGCTCTGCAACGACACTGGCATCCCAATTCCATTTTGCAATCATATCGCTCAGTGCTTCACGACGCCAAGCTACTGAGCCAATATTCGGCTCACGAGATAGTTTTTCATGGGTTTTGAGATAGAAACAGCGACGCACCAAATCCAAACGTGTATCGTCTTGAATTCGCTCTAGGTAACGGGTTACTTTTTCCAACATTAAGTAGTACGCATCCATGCCATAGAGGTCAGGCTCATGGGCAAAGAAACGACGCTTAGTGTCGATGCTTAACAATTGAGTATGCGGGTATTCCCACGAGTAAGCTTCTAGCAAGATGGCTTTTAATACCGATTTGTAGGGAGAATCGATGCTTTTGTATAACTGCCACAAGTTCGAGCCGAAGTATTCTTCAGCAGGAATGCAGTTCAATTTACCAAAGTCGATCCATTCACTACAGTCGATGTAACCATCACTGCACAGTTGAGAAACGTACTCGTCGTAACACTCTTCCATTTCTGGCGGCACGATTTGCCATAACAAACGCTGTCCGGCAATACGCACCGCACTACGATAGAATTCATCTAGCAAAAGTAAGTGCTGAGATGAACCACAGTTATCACCTGTCATCTCCTCAGAATGATTGCTTCTAAAGCGCTCTTTATCCATTAAGAAAAAGTTCGCTTCCACGCCTTTGCTTTGTGCCCAATCCGTGATGAGTAGGCATTTATTGGTCAATAACTCGCGTTCGTCACAATCCATCTCTGGTGAAATACACACCCAAATATCCAAATCACTGGAAGTACTTTGACCAATCGAGGAGGTACTGCCCATGGTGTACAAACCCAATATAGCGGGCTTTTCTACCGTCTTGAGCGGCTGACCAATGGCAAGTTGAATATCATCTATGAATTGTTGCTGAATGCTATTTAGTTCAAGCCCATGCACACCAAACGGGACATCGGCATCATAATAGCCAGGAATTACAGGATGGTTGTAGTTCAACAAGGCAGGAATCAAATGGAAGACTTGCTGGCTTTGCGAATCCATAAGCGCCAGCGCGCGATCAACTCGCTGCTGATTCAAATTATCTAGTCGCTGGATGATTTTTTGGGTGTAAGCCTGCAAGGGGAATTCCTTGGTTGAACAATCACGAAAATCTGCTGACGTTTTAAACCAAAATGGCTTAAAAACGTGATCAATTTAACACTTTTATTGGTGCGGGTAAAGCTTCACGCCCGCGTATCACTCTGGATACAAAACCATACTTTAGTCACAAAATTAATCGCGCGGTAGTGTCGCTCTTATTACCTATTACTAATAATAGTCCTTAGTCTAATTGAGAATCCAGTCACACTATTTTCATAACGTCATGTAATTCCATTCATAGCCTTCAGAGATAACGAACTAACAGTAAGCATTTCTTGATGACAATGGTAGGATAAACCCAAATCCAAACAGCATTGAGAAGATCATGACACAATCCACACCGATTCGCATTGCAACTCGAAAAAGCCCTCTTGCTTTATGGCAAGCTTACTTTGTTAAAGACGCCCTTCAAGCCGCTCACCCTGGCTTGGAAGTCGAGTTAGTAACCATGGTGACCAAAGGTGACGTGATTTTAGATACACCACTAGCAAAAGTTGGCGGCAAAGGCTTGTTCGTAAAAGAGCTTGAAATCGCGATGCTAGAAGGACGTGCAGACCTCGCCGTTCACTCAATGAAAGACGTACCCGTCGATTTCCCAGAAGGCCTTGGCCTCGTGACCATTTGTGAGCGTGAAGATCCTCGTGATGCCTTCGTCTCTAATACCTATAGCCACATTGATGAGCTCCCTCAAGGTGCCGTGGTTGGTACTTGCAGTTTGCGCCGTCAATGCCAACTGAAAGAATATCGTCCGGACATCATCATCAAAGAGCTTCGCGGTAATGTGGGCACTCGCCTTGGTAAGTTAGATGCGGGTGAGTATGATGCAATCATTCTTGCTGCGGCTGGCCTCAAACGATTGAAGCTTGAAGAGCGCATTCGTAGCTTTATCGAACCAGAGCAATCACTACCAGCGGTAGGGCAAGGTGCTGTCGGTATTGAGTGCCGCCTTGACGATGAAAGACTGCTTAAGCTGCTTGAGCCACTTAACCACCAAGACACCGTAGACCGCGTTTTGTGTGAGCGCGCAATGAACCTTACGCTAGAAGGCGGCTGTCAGGTACCTATCGGCAGCTATGCCCTGCTAGACGGCGACAACATTTGGCTACGCGCATTAGTTGGCGAACCAGATGGCAGCGAAATTGTGCGTGGTGAAATTCGTGGCCATCGTAAAGACGGCGAAGCATTAGGAGTGCAGCTAGCCAATGAGCTGCTAGATAACGGCGCTCGTGAAATCCTAACTAAGCTGTACGCAGATCACGAATAACCATGGCAGTGTTGGTCACTCGGCCGGGAGAGCAAGGCAGCGCGCTTTGCTCTCTGCTCGAAAGGCACGGCATTTCCGCATATCACCATCCTCTGATCGACATTGTCGCCGATCTCACGGACACGCACCTCTCTAAACATCTACATCAAGCTCAAATTGTTATCGCTGTTAGTCGACATGCAGTGCAATGTGCACAGCAAATCTTAGCCAGCAACGGGATGTCATGGCCGAAACAAGCTATTTACCTTGCCGTTGGTCAAAAAACAGCACACTATTTAAGCAAATGTACCCAACAGAAAGTACACTATCCCCAAGTCAGTGATAGTGAACACTTATTGCGACTGCCAGAGCTCAACAATGTGGCACAACAACAAGTTCTTATCCTTCGTGGTAACGGCGGAAGAGAGCTGATCAAAGATGCATTGGTGAGGCGTGGCGCAAAAGTTCACTATAGTGAGACTTACAAGAGAGAATTCATCCCATTCGATCCAGTAAGCTGTATCTCACTATGGAAAAACCTACAAATTAACCAGATTATTGTCACCAGTGGTGAACAACTGGATTATTTGTGCAGCCAATTGACGTCGGAGCAATTGACTTGGCTTAATCAACAAGAGTTGTATATCCCCAGTCAGCGTATCGCTGACATCGCAATTCAAAGGGGGTTCACTCGCGTGAGATGCACGGGAAGCGCATCTAACCAAGAATTACTGGCGGCTCTCCAGCCCTAGCTACACAGGATATAGGCATGACAAGTAAAAATAACGACCAAAAAAATAACGATAAAAACCTTTCCGAAGAAACCTCATCGGCACCGCTAGTCGAAAAAACCACATCGCAGCAGGATGCGGACCTTAAAAAAGAGCAACCACAAGCGGCCGAGCCCCCAAAAACAGCAGAACCAACCAAAATCGAGTTTGAAGAAAAACAAGGCAAACGCGGTGTCAAACTAGGCACGGTCGCTATCATCTTATCGATTATTTTTGGCGGTGGCCTCGCGTACAAGCTGCATCAACAGCAAGCCGATTACCAAGCGCAGATCGCCCAACTAAAAAGTCAGCTAGAAAGCTCTCAAGCCTCCATGAAGCAAGAGCTCAGCCGGGTACAAGAAGAAACCATCGAGAAAGCAACGACCGTGACACACAAAGCGGAAGTGGTACTGGGACAGCAACAGAAGAGCATTGAAAGCTTACAGCTCGCCGTTGCCGATGTGAAAGGTCGTCGACCAAACGACTGGCTATTAGCGGAAGCCGATTACCTCGTCAAATTAGCCGGCCGTAAACTGTTCTTAGAGCATGACGTAGAAAGCGCAACTCAACTGATGGAAAGTGCAGACCAACGCATTGCAGCGCTGAATGACCCTAGTCTCGTCAAACTACGTAAAGCAATGGCGAACGATATCACCAAACTTCGCACTATCCCGCTAATTGACCGTGATGGATTGGTACTACGCTTAACTGCCCTGCAACAGCAAGTAGACAAGCTCCCTCTCGCCAATGCACTGCTACCTGAAGCTGAAGCCGTAGAAAACACTGAAGTATCTGAAGATATCGCAAACTGGCAAGATAACTTAATGACCTCTTTGAAGGACTTTTCAGAAAACTTCATTACCTTCCGCACGCGCGATGGTAACGTCATTCCACTGCTTTCTCCTGAGCAACACTTTTACCTGAAAGAAAACATCAAAGCCAAATTGGAAACGGCAATAAAAGCGGTGTACCAAGAACAAGGTGAAATTTACACCACATCTCTAAAAACAGCCGACAAATGGGCATTAGCTTTCTTCAACCAAGACGATAATTCCGTTAAAGAGTTCAACAAAACGGTTAACCTGCTAAGTCAGCAAAATATTCAAGTGGAATACCCAACAAAACTGCAAAGTCAGTCTCAACTATCAGATGTCATCCGTGAACGCCTACGTCGTGAAGTCACAACGATGACAGGCATGGAGGATAAGTAATGTTTCGTCTTATTTTCCTATTTGTTGTACTAGGCGCAGGACTATTTGTTGGCACCCAGTTTTCTGGTCAGCAAGGCTATGTACTCATCTCCATTGCCGAGAAAACGATCGAGATGAGCGTAACGACATTAGTGGTTTTCGTTATCGCTGCACTCGCAGGTCTTTTTCTGCTTGAGTACCTGATTAAGAAGTTAGTTTATGCTAGTTCTACAACATGGAACTACTTCAGTGTTCGCAAAATGCGCCATTCCCGCCGATACACCAATGAAGGCATTATTAAACTTCTAGAAGGTGACTGGAAAGGTGCTGAGAAGAAAGTAACTCGCTGGGCAAATCATCACGATATGCCGCTGCTTTGCTACTTGGTTGCGTCTGAAGCCGCACAAGGCCAAGGTGATAAAGCAAAACGAGATCACTATCTAGAGCTAGCGAGCCAACAAGAGAACGCCCATCTCGCAGTAGAACTGACTCGAGCGAAACAATTTATCCGCGACAACGAGTTCGAGTCCGCTTTCGATACCTTGCAATCGTTAAAAAGTCAGTATGCGAGTAACTCTATTGTATTGAACTTGCTGAAAACAACGTACATGCAGCTAAAGTTGTGGCAACCTCTTATTGACCTCTTGCCACAACTAACCAAAGCAAAACTCATCACGGAAGAAGAACATGCAGAGCTGATTCAAAAGGCGCAGTGCGGCTTACTCCATGAAGTAGCGCAACAACAAGGTAGCGAAGGGCTTATCTCTCATTGGAATAGTCTCTCACGTAAAGTTAAACAAGACACACACCTCGTTGCCTGTTTTGCTCGAGAACTCATCACTCGAAAAGCTGATGCAGAAGCCTTTACCGTGCTAAAAGAAGCATTAAAAAAACAACCTGCCCCAGAGCTTTATCAACTACTGCCAGATCTAAATCTGCCAGATACCCACCCTGTCGTGGTCTTCTTAGAGGGCGTAGTGAAGAAAGAACCGGATAACGCCGCTGCCCATAGCGCATTAGCGCACTTCTATTTCTGTCAAGAGAAGTGGCAAGAAGCCCAGGATCACTTTGAGATCGCCTTAAAGCTTCGCTCTGACGTCTCTGACTATGCATTCCTAGCAGACACACTAGAGAAGCAAAATCTAACCAAAGCTGCTCACGAAGTCTCTCGTAAAGCTCTCACGCTCGTACAGAATGACTAACTTAAGATGACCTAACCAAGCCGACAGCTTACCTGTCGGCTTTTTTATTGCCTGCTATTAACCCTTCAGTCCTTAGTCATCAATATGTTTATCCAATTCATTGGCTCCCAAGTAGTTCTCAACTTCCTAGCAACTCACTATCGTTTCACTTTCCTCTTCTCTTTTGACTACTCTGATCCTGTCATTCCAGCAGAATCCAAAACAATTTTAAAAGATGCAGGAATACGTAACTTTAGCCTGTTGATGTATGGTTTTAAGACGTAGCTAGATTTAGGCAATAGAGCACACGCGTCGCTAGACTGAGTAAAACAAAAAGATACATCAGTGAAACAGTGGCTATTTGAGTATGCTTATTTGTTCGGTCTATCCAGTAAAAGGGGCTAGAGAAGCAATGGTAGTGCTTTAAGAGAACGATAAGGCAATAGATGGTTCAACACCTTAACAAAGCATCTCCAACAACCTTATCGGGACAGCATGCAGTGATGAGGATGAACAGCTTTAGAGGCAACTGCACTTCTTAGCAAAAATCAAAACGTCACAACCAAGACCGATACCAATATTACTTTGTCGAAAAGTAGATCGCATATGGAATTGATTTTTGGCAAGCACAGATAGAGTAATAAAGATGTGCGGAAATGAAAAAAGCCTCGCTATTTCTAGCGAGGCTTCTTAATAGTGGCGGAGAGATAGGGATTTGAACCCTAGATACGCTATTAACGTATGCCGGTTTTCAAGACCGGTGCTTTCAACC
>NZ_JAWOQO010000288.1:0-1035 GCF_033337345.1 Vibrio sp. YT-18
GATGATATCGACCGATGCTGTCATTCCTGGAATGATTGGTAAATCGGCATCCTGACCAAAGCTGGGTTTTTCTGTGCGCACGCGCACGATGTAGGAGCTGTTGCCTTCCTCGTCTTGGGTGGTATCTGCACTGATGTGCTCCAGTTCACCCGCTAAGCCGCCGTATTTTGTAAAGTCATACGCGGTGAATTTTACGATGGCATTTAGGTTCGGGCGTAGAAAAGCGATGTCTTTCGGGGCGATTTTCGCCTCAACTAACAAGGTGTCTTCGGTTGGTACGATTTCAACGATGTCCATACCCGGTTGGATAACGCCGCCAACGGTGTTGACGTTCAGCGTTTTGATTTTGCCTGTCACCGGAGAGACAACCACCGTGCGGTTTACGCGGTCTTCCAAGCCAACAGCCGATTCAACTAATGCAGACAGTTGGTCTTGAGCATTATTGAGTTTCTCTTGTTGTTCGGAACGGAACTTCAACGCCACATCGATGCGATTGAGCATGGATTCTTTGATGGCGGATTTGATCACTGGGATTTTCAGTTCGCTAGATGTCATTTCACGGCGAGTGTCGTTCACTTGGCGCTGCAATTTGAGTAGCTCAATACGCGGAACAACGCCTTCATCCGCCAACGGTTGGGTGATATCCAGTTCTTTCTTCGCGTATTGGTAGCTTTGGCGTAAGTTACGCACTCGCGCTTCAATCTCGACCAAGTCTTGCTGTTTTTGCTCAACTTGTTGATCGATCACCGACAGTTGGTTGCGTAGGTTATCCAAATCTTCGCGGTATTCTGCTTTTTGACGCTGAGTTAATTGTGGCTGCGTCTCTTCCAATACCGGTGGGAAAGTCAGTTTGCCGTAATCGAGAACGACGCTTTTTTCCCAATCTTGAATATTAAAATCGCGATTGACGGCCACGCTGTTGATAGAAGCAGAAAGTTGTAATACCGAGGCGGTCAGGTTGGCAACTTGTTGTTCACGTTCGCGGTAGTCCGAGCGAAAACGAGTATCGTCGATCAACAGAAGTTGCTGGCCTTT
>NZ_JAWOQO010000289.1:0-1029 GCF_033337345.1 Vibrio sp. YT-18
GAGCTTGCATAAGGTAGCTCGTCACCAATTTAAAGTGGCCAATAAAAAAGCGGAGACCATCGTCTCCGCTTTTGTATCTTTTATTTAATGTCCGCCTAGCTCACTAACGACGGCTCTCGTTGTCGTCGGGCTTGAGCGACAAGCAAATTACTGTGACTATTTGATTTTGCTACAGGTTTGCTCTGAAACCAATTCATCAGCAATTAACTGACCGCGTGAGTTACGCACTTTCAATCGGTACATCAAACCCATATCAATTTGCTCTCTTACCGACGGCGTATTGCAGTATGTATAAATACTGGTATTCAGTACTTGGTTTAATGGCTTAGCACCTAGGGCATCGTCGTTGTAAATCATCATCATTTCTACCACGTTCTTGTTAGAAGAAACACGCATGATTTGCAGCGGACCGTATTCCAACGGCAGTCCGGCAGACAAGACACCAGCACGGTTAGACGCCATTAATTCAAGTTGGCGTTGGTTGTCATTGCTTGATGAACAACCCGCCAATGCACCAAAGGCGAGGAAGAGACACAGTAATTTTTTCATAAATTAAAACACTTTTTTGAACGGTTTTACGATCACGTTTTCGTAAACGCCCGCCGCCACATAAGGATCGGCGTCAGCCCATGTTTTGGCATCTTCCAAAGAGGAAAATTCAGCAATGACTGTCGAACCAGTAAAGCCGGCTTCTCCTGGGTTATCAGAGTCGATCGCTGGCATTGGACCTGCGGTAAGTAAACGACCTTCATCTTGAAGCTGTTGCAAGCGTTCTAAATGTTGAGGACGAACGCCCATACGTTTTTCCAATGAGTTCTCGACGTCCTGAGAAAAGATGACGTACCACATAGCATAGTTCCTTAATTGGTGGGGTAAAGTGTTAATTTAACGTCTTTTTTGAACCTCTCACAAGTGAACAATAGAAAATGTGAGATTCTTCCTAGCAATTCGATTTTATGACAACTTAGCTTTGCACTGGACGTGGTTTGCCTTCACTGTCGATGGCTACATAGTTAAAGGTTGCTTCAC
>NZ_JAWOQO010000290.1:0-1029 GCF_033337345.1 Vibrio sp. YT-18
GCCGAAACAATGAAGACAAAGGCATTTGGCTACGCGAGTTGGTTTCTTCGACCATCACCTCTCACATGTAACATAGTGCACCAAAGGGTGCCCAGAATGTTTGTCATTGAGAGTCTGTGTTATACCGCTTGCGAAGCTGGCGCGGCTTCTTTTATACGCTCTTCCTGATTCAATGATTTTTCGTATTGGCTGTACTTCCACCAAGCAAAGCCAAGGAAAATCACGATACCACCAACGTTGTAGAAAATGATGGTCATGATGTCGGCCCCTGTAGGGAAGGTCGATGCTAAGAAACCAACCGTAAAGATAGCGATCAGTACCGATACGGTAGCGATGCCCATTTTGCGTGAGCCCATTTTGAAATCACGCTCGACGTGATCCAGTTTCAAGCGCAGATTCAGGTATGCCAACATGATGAACAGTGGTGGCAGCATCGATGCCGCTGCGGTCATGTTGATTACGGTGTTCATCAGATCTTGAGCGGTGTTAGAACCTAATGTTGGGATGATCATCAGTGGGATAACGATAAGGAACTGATACCAAGCTGCGCGAGCTGGTACGCCGTTTTCGTTCAGCTCTACGGTTTTCTTACCAAAAATGCCTTCTGGAATCTCAGAGAAGAAGATTTTCACTGGCGTTGCTGTCCACATCAGTAGAGAGCCAAACATAGCGGTGAAGGATACCAAGCCTACGAAGCGGTTCATCAATATTTCTGGCAAACCAAAGTACGCAGCCAAACCTTCAAATACTTGAACCGATCCGCCCGTGTATTTTAGGGTTTCGCTAGGAACAAATACGTTAATCAAAACAGACGCGACTGAGTAAAGCACACCGATAAAGATACCTGCGATGATGATGACTTTAACGAACGATTTCGAGCCGCCTTTTACATCGTTTACGTAAACCGCGACCGATTCCGCACCGCCTGCCGCCATAAAGATCCATGTAGTAATGCCTAAAAATACCCAGCTGAAATCAGGGATCATCGCTTCTACGGTAATTGGCTCAGCCGGTTCTACGCCGCCTATC
>NZ_JAWOQO010000291.1:0-1028 GCF_033337345.1 Vibrio sp. YT-18
CCGTTTTCTCAACTTCGTAAACTACCGTTGGCGCGGTGGTAATCAGGTCGAGATCGTATTCACGCTCTAGACGCTCTTGGATGATTTCCATGTGCAACATGCCAAGGAAACCACAACGGAAACCAAAACCAAGCGCTGCTGAGTTTTCTGGTTGGTAGAATAGCGATGCATCGTTTAGGCTGAATTTACCCAGTGCGTCACGGAAGTTTTCGCAATCGTCAGATGATACAGGGAACAGACCCGCGTATACCTGAGGTTTTACTTTCTTAAAGCCAGGGAGTGGCTTATCGCTGCCGTTTTTCGCTAACGTTAGCGTATCACCTACTGGTGCGCCTAGGATGTCTTTGATACCACAAACAACCCAACCTACTTCGCCAGTATTTAGAACATCAGTATCCACTTGCTTAGGTGTAAAGATACCCAAACGGTCTACACCCCAAGCTTGGCCTGTGCTCATTACTTTGATCTTGTCGTTCTTCTTCAGTGAACCGTTTTTGATTCGTACCAAAGATACTACGCCAAGATAGTTATCAAACCATGAGTCAATGATCAGCGCTTGTAGTGGCGCATCAGGATCACCTTCTGGTGCTGGAATTGCTGATACGATGTTTTCTAGAACGTCCTCAACACCCAGACCTGTCTTCGCAGAACAGCGTGTTGCGTCCATCGCATCAATACCAACGATTTCTTCAATTTCTTCAGCTACACGTTCAGGATCCGCGGCTGGCAAGTCGATCTTGTTTAGGATTGGCACTACTTCCAGATCCATTTCGATCGCGGTGTAACAGTTAGCAAGTGTTTGCGCTTCTACACCCTGACCAGCATCAACAACCAATAGCGCACCTTCACAAGCCGCTAGAGAACGTGATACTTCGTATGCAAAGTCTACGTGTCCCGGAGTATCGATGAAGTTCAGCTGATAAGTTTCACCGTCTTTAGCGGTGTAGTTTAGCGTCACACTCTGAGATTTAATGGTGATACCACGCTCACGTTCAAGATCCATAGAATCCAGAACCTGTGCGGCCATT
>NZ_JAWOQO010000292.1:0-1027 GCF_033337345.1 Vibrio sp. YT-18
TGATGGTGAAGCGTTCCTAAAAGACAACGCTATACGTCCAGAAGTTAATGTTCTTGAATCTGGCCTACAGTACGAAATCATCACTGAAGGTACTGGCGAAATCCCAACAGCTGATAAATCTGTACGTGTTCACTACCACGGTGAACTAACAGACGGCACAGTATTCGACAGCTCTGTATCTCGCGGCCAACCAGCTGAGTTCCCAGTAACTGGCGTAATTAAAGGTTGGGTTGAAGCTCTACAACTAATGCCTGTAGGTTCTAAGTGGAAACTATACATCCCACAAGACCTTGCGTACGGTGAACGTGGCGCAGGCGCTGCAATCCCTCCATTCGCAGCACTAGTATTCGAAGTTGAGCTACTAGACATTCTATAATTGAGACTTTTCTCAATAACCTACATAAAGCGGCGCATTAGCGCCGCTTTTTTTATAAAATAATAGAAGTTATCAGTCAGATGACCTAAAAAAATAAATACAACAAATAAGTTAAAACGCTCAACCGTCGGAGGTACTATGCGTAAAACTCTCCTAACTTTAGCTCTCCTATCAGTGAATATTGGCAGCGCACATGCGTTTTTGGACACTGTCGTAGATAAGAGCAGCAAAAATGGTCTTATGGATATGGTAAGCCAAGGCCTAAATGCAGAATCTTCACCTCTTACTGAGCTACTAACGAGTCAGCTACCAGTTTCGACAGAACAAGCTGCAGGTGGCAGCAGTGCCCTAATTGCACTTGCTCAAAGCCAACTGTCTCAACAAAACAGCACGGAATTGCAGTCATTGATCCCTGGATTATCCAACTTGAAAGGTGCACAAAGCCTGTTAGGTAACATCGAAAGCTTGAGTGCCGTACAAAGCGCATTTAATGCACTAGGACTAGACCCATCGATGATCAGCCAATTTGCACCAGTGATTTTAGGTTACCTAAATGAGCAAGGAGCAAGTGAGGGATTATTGAAGTCTTTAAGCGGTCTATGGACGAGCGGTAAGTAAATTCGCTTTAAGCGAAATCCCCACCGAAATAGA
>NZ_JAWOQO010000293.1:0-1026 GCF_033337345.1 Vibrio sp. YT-18
TACGCAGTGGCTTGTGTTGCAATAACTGAGCACAAGCAATGCCTAATGCGCTGCTTTTACCTCTACCGCGATCAGCCGTGAGCACTAAAGGACGCTTGCGATGCCCATTCACCACTTTCTCGATTAATGAAACAGCGTGAGTCTGCTCTATGTATTCTGTATTTCTCTGCGCAATAGCAAGCTCAGAAACCTGGGGAATGACTTTCCCCTGCTCAAGCACTATCAGCTTTTGCCATTGGGTCTGCATCCATTGCTCAGCGAAGTGTTCTGGTTGAGCAGTATTTGTCACAACAAGTAGCATTCCACCGCCAACGAGAGAGCCAATTGCCGCCGTAAAGCTATTAGCATCGAACTCTTTTCGCGCGTCAAACAGCAGCACATCACATTCTCTGCCGAGTAGTCGATTTCCCTGCTTCATTCCAACACAAAAGGCACTCTCGAATGACCAATCCCCAACACAGAACCAACGTTGTGTGGTTTGAGTTTGAAGAAATGCAGAGAGAATGGACTCTTGCCAATCGGCCTCTCCTTGCAAAACAACGCCTGAGCGTTGAAAAGCATGTTGAGATTGGCGTTGAAGTGAAGATAGAAATTCAGATTGTGCGTGCATGGGGTCTATCCGATGTTGAACTGCCGCCATGTTATCACATCTGCTATTCGGAGCATGCTTCCACACGCTCAAGATCGCAGACATAAAAAAACCGCCCGAAGGCGGTTATCGTTAAAGCTTAGTTTTATTGCATTTTGCTTTGAACAAAAGCAAGGATTTCTTCCATCAAGCTGTCATCGACTTTCTTCAGATTGAGAGCAAGATTGCTGCCTTTACGACTGTAGCTTGCTCGACCTTTGACAAGGTCAACTTTTTCAGCTTTTTTTGCAGGTTTAGCTGGTTCTAACTCTGAGATCCAACTTTCGATGCTTTCCGTCACTTCTTTGGTCAAACGAGCCACGCCTTGTGCCTTGCTACGTTGCCACAAGTAACCTTCAGATGTACGGCACTTATCCAACAAGTTTTGCTGCTGCTCA
>NZ_JAWOQO010000294.1:0-1024 GCF_033337345.1 Vibrio sp. YT-18
TAGAAATAATTACCCCTTTAGACGTTGATGCGTGCATAAACTGCTTGTTCCCCAAGTAGATTCCTACGTGGTAGGTGCTTCGCCGAGTTTTAAAAAACACCAAATCTCCTTGTTTGGCATCCGTCCAACTCAGCTCAACGCCTTGTGTGGATTGCTGCTTTGTCGTCCTTGGTAGGGCGAGTTGATACGCTTCGACAAAGGCTCTTTGAACGAAAGCCGAACAGTCGATTCCAGATTTTTGTGTTCCACCAAGTCGATAGGGCGTGCCGTGCCACTCGTTGTAAAACTGAAACAAGTCAGGGTTATTAGACAATAACTGATTGGTGGGTACAGTTACTTCAACCTGTTCACTCGGCTCTGGGCCAGACGAACAAGCTGAAAGTAGAGCACTGATTATCAAAGGAAAATATATACGACGCAAATCTTCACCTGTCATCTGTATGACTCATAACTGAAATATTAATGTCATAACCAATCCATAGTATGGGCTGAAAATCACGGTTTTGTCTCACATGTGTGACGGATTCACGACAAAGCCGACTCAACCTCAAGAAAGAATAAAAATTGATTATGGCAACGCGCAAACGCTCACGCACATCGCTTTCACTGATTCAGACTATCAGCGCAACATTTTTAACTATCATCGCACTTGTTATAGCCCTTTCTGTCTCAAGTTTCAAAGGAATGGGGCAGGTTGGAGAACAATTTGAAGATTTGTCTCAAAAAGCATTACCGATTGCGATGGCCAATGCGACTCTGACCAGAAATGTGTTGGAGATGGTGAAACTGCTCAACTATGGAATGCAGGTAACGGAAGCGAAAGAGTTACCGCTTGTAGAAGCGCAAATTGAAGCACTGGCAAAACATACAGAAGGTCTGATCGAGAAAACATCCGAAGTCGCCCCACAGCTTTCCAATGAGCTAAAAGATAAAGTGGAGACGTTGCACCAAATCACAAACTCCATTTTACTCAAGCAATCCGCAGTGATTCAGATGCAAGGGCACATCGACGCGAATGTTGGTG
>NZ_JAWOQO010000295.1:0-1023 GCF_033337345.1 Vibrio sp. YT-18
CTTGATTACCCGGTTTGGGCGCTGCAAATGGCACATCCTTCAAATCAGATGCATTGTTTTGGATCAGTTCACCAAGGTGAAACAAACCATATTCACCGGGCTTCATTCGATGCCAAGTCTCATTGCCGGTTAAAGGTTGAGTTGCAATGACAGAAACAACATCATTTGGTGTTGTTTCTTCTTGGAAGTTGATCTCCACATCTTCATCTAGCAAAGCGGCCTTGCCAAACGGAGCGCGACGCGTAATCCAATACAAGTGATTAGTACAATACGTCATGACAAACTCGCCGTCGCTGAGCAACATATTGAACACGCCTTTTTCTTTGAGCTGATCACAACACTTAGCGATGTAGAGAAAAACAGATTCCATGTCCTGAGGAGGCTCTGGATATCGATCTTCCATCTGCTTTAGCAGCCAACAAAACGCGAGCTCACTGTCTGTTTGACCAACAGGACGATGGCGCCCAGTGTACAGATCTTGGTAATCAGACAGCTGACCATTGTGAGCAAAGGTCCAATACTTGCCCCACAACTCACGTGTGAATGGGTGCGTATTTTCTAAATTCACTCCGCCACGGTTTGCTTGGCGAATATGACTCACAACCGCACGACTTTTGATCGGATAGTTTTGCACCAATTCAGCGATTTGGGACTCACAGCTTGGTTTTGGGTCTTTAAAGGTTCGAAAACCTTTACTTTCATAAAAAGTAATTCCCCAACCATCACGGTGCGGGCCAGTACGACCTCCACGCTGCATCAGCCCTGTAAAGCTGAAACAGATATCCGTTGGAACATTGGCGCTCATGCCGAGCAATTCACACATCGTTTAACGAACTCCTTACCTAAACCACAGCCGAAAAAGTGGCTGCAGAAAATTATTCCATCTCTTTTTCAATCAACTGAATGATGATGTGAATAATCTTAATATGTACTTCTTGAATACGGTCTGCATAACCAAAGTGTGGTACACGAATTTCAACATCAGCAAGACCAGCCATTTTACCGCCATCTTTACCCGTCAGT
>NZ_JAWOQO010000296.1:0-1021 GCF_033337345.1 Vibrio sp. YT-18
TATAGCGGTACATCGGTTCCGAATAATAACTCTTGTTGTAACCTTTCAAATCATTAACTGAACGACTATAGAAAAAGCCGCCAAAATGAGGGACATAAGCACGAGAGCTTGAGCTGTAGTAACAATCGTCTTCGTAAAAGTCGGTTTCACATTCGAATTCGTTGTTATAACGAGGAGCATTTCGTTCAGCGCGAGCCAATGCCTCTTGGTAAGCAATATCACACTGCTCACTAAACTCTGGCGAGTTGGATTTACATTCATCGGCGTCAGAAAAAATGTAGCCTTCAGTCTTTGATTCTTGGGTCGCAAGGAAGAAAATTCCGCCAAATGCCGCGAACGGTATGATTTTTCCAAGCTTTAAGCTTTTATCCATGGAAGAACGTTTAACGTTGGAACTGCGCTTCATCGTTCCTCCTAGTACGTCATACAAGCAGCATTCAACATGCCGACCGATATAGAAACCGCCGCAAGTACAATGCCTGCAGGCAGCTCATCTTTTTCGATACGCTCAGTAACTCTTGGCAGCAAAATAAAACGCACGATGGCAAATGCGATGATTTGCGCAAGCATGGCAACAACGCCCCAAACCATAAAGTCGACAATGTTGACTGAGTTTTTTGCCGCACCCGAAATCGCAATACAATAACCCAGAAAAGCGCCACTCAACGCCACTGTGGCTGCGGTATTTTGCTTTTCCTTGATCAGATGCCATTCATCATAAGGCGTAAGCTTGACGTAGATGAACTTAAACGCCAAAACAAAAATAATGGATACTGAGAAGTAGAGTAAAAAGTTTGGAAAACCTGCTAACAGGCCGGCAATCATGTGCATTATTGTTCCTTGTTCATTTCTTTCCATGCAAAATCATCAATACGTTCATCTGCAATGTAAAACAGCTTGGTACCCGGTGGCACTTCCGCATCTAAATCTGGGTTGAGTTGGATACCGTTGCCGATATCAAACGCAATCAACGTCGCGTGGTGACGCTTTTTGATAAAGCCAAAGATGCTCTCAATGGTGG
>NZ_JAWOQO010000297.1:0-1021 GCF_033337345.1 Vibrio sp. YT-18
CATTATCACAATCTCACATAATCGATTAAAAAGGCAGCAAACGCTGCCTTTTTTCATTTTCTCACTTACAAAAATCTTGCGTGTTTTCATCATAGAAATATACTGTATTCATATACAGGCATTTTATTTATGCAAGACATCATACAACACTTAAAAAGCCAGCATCTTGTTTGGCAAGCCAATTTAACAAAAGCGGACGACCATCAATTCCTAAGCAGCTCCGGTTTTGCTGAGCTAGATGAATTGCTTGGTGGCGGCTTTCCTTCTCACGGTGTGGTAGAGATGGAATCCGTAGGCAGTATTGGTGAACTGCGTTTACTCGCTCCATATCTAAAAGCGTCTCTTTCGAGAGGGGTAACCGCATTCATTCAACCTCCAGCGTTAATGAATTCGCTTTTTCTACACAATATTGGCTTAGATATAAACCAAGTTTGGGTCGTAAATCCTACACATCATCGAGATGCTTTGTGGGCCGCAGAACAGTGTCTGAAAAGTGGTGTTTGTGCCAACGTATTGCTATGGCAAGACGAACTAGAAATCCACCAAGTAAAACGCTTACAGGTTGCCAGTGAACAAGGCGCTTGTCCGCTTTTTATGCTCAAACCGAGCATGGCAAATCGCTTGTCCCTACCTGTGTCATTGAGCTTAAAGCTGCAAGGTCATGAACAAGGCGTAAATGTGGAAGTATTGAAACGCAAAGGGGGCTGGAACAAAGGCAGTATCAATATCGACTTTCAACATGATTACCCGCAGTTGGTGATGCCAGTGATGACTCATATCCCATCGACTGTGGTGAACTTCCCATTGGCGAATCAAGGATAATCACATGGTTTTGTGGATCTACTTGCACTTCCCTCACCTACAGTTGGATGCGCTGTTTGGCAACAACCAAGAGCACCCGGTCGTCATTGTCGAAAATCAACGCTGCCGGATTATTCAATACAACGAGACGGCCAAGCAGCAAGGCATTAAGCCAAATATGGGCTTAGGCAGTGCTGCGTCTTTGTGTCATGACTTGCAA
>NZ_JAWOQO010000029.1:0-38557 GCF_033337345.1 Vibrio sp. YT-18
CTCAATGAATACTGAACATTACATAAGTAATGTTTGAATTGACTGTGCTGAATCTTTCGATTCAATGGTCACTTCGTTTCATTGAAACCTAATTTGATACCGAAGTATCGAATTGGATTATCATCAACGAGTGCCCACACAGATTGATAGGTCTATATTGTTAAAGAGCTTGCTTTGCGATAAGTTTTTCTCTCAAAGCGGAGGTGAATTCTAGCGATTTAATTGACAGTGTCAAACACTTTTTCAATTTTATTTTTCGTAGAAGCTTTCACCTCTCCGACCCTGCTGAAGCCTTATCGCGTCTGCCGTGTCGGTGGATGCGCATTATAGGGAACTCAGATCCGTTCGCAACCCTTTTTTGAAAAAAAATGGAAAAAACTGACTGTTCGATGACTATTTCATCAAAAAAGCACAAAAGAGGGTAAAAAACCCTCTTTTTCTGTATCAAAAGCCGTATTTAAATGAATGCGTACGCGTCTGCGAACATACGTTCGCTCTTCGCTTTCTTGTTCTGAGTGAACTGTTCACGTGCTGCGCCAGCCATTTCAAAACGACCTGCAATATAGATATCGTAGTTTTCTAAGCTTTCGAAATCTTCGGCTACTGCTTGTAGCACGTTACCAACTTTACCTTGCCAGTCTGCAGGTGCTTCTTCTACTACTGGCACAAAGTGAACGTTAGCAAACTTATCGGCGATCTCGACCAGTTCGTCTTTAGCATAAAGCTGGCAGTTATCGCGCGCCCCCCAATATAAATAGATAGGATTGGTTTTATTCTGCGCTACGCAGTGATCCAGAATCGAGCGAACGTAACTGAAGCCTGTACCACCAGCAATTAATAATAATGGGCGTTCGCTTTCTTCTTGAACCCAAGCATCGCCATGTGGCGCATCAATTTCAATCTGACCATCAGTTTCAAGCGCCGCTTGCATTGCTTCGACAACTTCTTGTGCATAAGCGTTGTGTTCCGCCGCACCGATGTGCAGTTCAAGTTCACCTTCATGACGACAAGGGCTGCTTGCGATAGAGAAAGGACGTTTGTCTTTTTCACCCATCACCACCATTAGGTACTGACCCGCTTTAAAAGGCACTGGTGATTCTGGATGAAGAAGGATTTGGTAAGTATTACAAGCTAACGGCTGAATAGACTTTACTTTACATTGGATGGTCATGGTGTTCCTCTCGCTTACTCGTCAAAAGTAAGCACTAAATTACTTTCTGTATAGGCTTGGCAAGGGAATATCCAACCTTGCTGTTGCTCTTTTTCGGTTAGCATCGGTTCGAGGTGATAGCTCACCTCGCCCGTTAGCTTTTTACACATGCACATGGCGCAAGCGCCAACTTGGCAACGGTGTGGGAAGCGAATATTGTTGTTGAGCGCAGCTTCTAACACCGTCTCCCCTTCTTTTACTTGGAATGTAACGTCCATTGGTAGAAGGTGGACTTGATGACTCATAGAATACCTAACTGGTCCCAAATCTCATCGACTTTAGCCACAAGTTTAGGATCTTTTTTGATAGGCGTACCCCACTCGCGCGTGACTTCAGATTCGAACTTGTTGGTCGCATCCAGTCCTAATTTGGATGAACTCTCAGTCTTACCAAGCACTTGAATCGTGTCTCTATCTGGGTCCATTCGAGTTGTCACCGCCCAAATGATGTCATTCCAATCTCGTGCATTAACGTCATCGTCGCACAAAATGATGAATTTGTTATCCGTGTACTGAGCAAAGAAGCCCCATAGATGTTCCATCAATTCTTGGGATTGACCAGCTTGGTCTTTCTTCATAGTCACGACAGCAAATTGGTTGTTTGCTGTAACTGGAAGATAGACGTCAACAATCTCAGGGCGTTGCTGTTTCAACTCATTTAGTTCTGCTTCGGTAATCGCTTTGCTGTCTCGCTCAGTGACCTCGGTTCGCGTCGCCAGCTCGGCATCCCATTTAATGGTCGCATCCAAGCCCATTTTGGAGCCAAGCCCAACCACTGGTGAAGCAAAGTCGAGCGAGTCGATTGGCGTGTTATCTATCATCAAGGTATCACGTACAGGATCCATATGCTCTGACATGGCTTTCACGACATCATTCCAATCTCGTGCGTTTACCGATTCATCGCACACAATAACAAACTTGGTATACATGAATTGACGTAAGAAAGACCACACGCCCATCATTACGCGCTTGGCATGTCCTGGGTACTGCTTCTTCATGGTGACGACGGCCATTCGGTACGAACAACCTTCTGGCGGAAGATAGAAGTCTTCAATCTCTGGGAATTGCTTTTGCAGAATAGGCACAAACACTTCGTTTAATGCCACACCCAATACAGCTGGTTCATCTGGCGGACGACCTGTGTAGGTGCTGTGATAAATAGGGTCTTTACGCATAGTAATGTGCGTAATAGTAAATACGTGGTGCTTTTCTTTTTCGTTATAGTAGCCAGTATGATCACCGTAAGGACCTTCATCAGCAAACTCGCTCGGGTCGATATAACCTTCCATCACGATTTCCGCGCTCGCTGGCACTTCCAAATCGTTGCTGACTGACTTCACGACTTCCGTTTTGCTTCCACGTAGCAAACCTGCAAATGCGTATTCCGATAGCGTATCTGGCACTGGTGTTACTGCACCAAGAATGGTTGCTGGGTCTGCACCGAACGCGACCGAAACTGGGAAAGGTTTACCTGGGTTGGTTTCCATCCAATCGCGCAGATCAAGCGCACCACCACGATGGGCTAACCAACGCATGATGATTTTGTTCTTGGCAATTTTCTGCTGACGGTAAATGCCTAGGTTCTGACGTTTCTTATTTGGACCTTTGGTTACGGTTAAGCCCCAAGTAAGCAGCGGCGCTACATCTTCTGCCCAGCAGCTCATTACCGGAATTTTATCCAAGTCGACTTCATCACCTTGCCAAACAATGTCTTGGCATGGTGCTTTACGTAAACGCTTAGCCGGCATGTTCAATACTTGTTTGAACACAGGCAGTTTTTCTAAAGCGTCTTTGAAGCCTTTTGGTGGCTCAGGTTCTTTTAAATAAGCCAGCAGCTTACCGACTTCTCTTAATTCTTTAACGTCTTCACGTCCCATGCCAATTGCGACACGCTCTGGTGTACCAAACAGGTTAGTCAAAACAGGTACGTCGTAGCCGATTGGGTTCTCAAACAACAGCGCAGGTCCACCAGCACGCAAGGTGCGGTCGCTGATTTCTGTCATTTCATAAGCGGGATCGACAGGGTGAGTGATGCGTTTAAGTCGACCTTTCTGTTCTAGGTGGTCGATAAATTCGCGTAAATCCTTAAAACTCATAGGCCTTCATGCTGGCTGATTAAACTGTCCGCAGTATAACAAATAGGAGGACGCTAAGATCCTCCTATTTTGTGTGGGTATGTGAGCAAGATTACTTTAATACTTGTTCAATCTGCCGAGTCTTTATCTGATGGTTCGAAGATACTAACTCTTCCAACCAGGTTTGATGCCCTTGTTGAGCAAGCTCTCGAGCAACCATGGTTGCTTCTTCTGATAACGCCATTTTTCTAACTAGAAACTGCTTTACTTGCGGAGATAGAGGGTTAGATTTTGTAAGTAGACTAATAGCTTCTGGCTTGAGTGATGGGTTAACTGTGGCATTCATCAATTGCTGAATGGAAAAAACGTCTCCAACCGCAGCTAAACGCTCAAGTTCGGACTGGCTGTTGTAATCGGCTTTCATCCGCCAGAGTAAGTTGTACACTTCCTCATCCTGACTAACTTGTGCCAACCTGACTATCACGGCCGTCGAGGGTAACCAACTGGTCACATTTGCTTTGGTTAACTGGGCCGCTAATGCAGCAAGCGCGTTGGGTGATAAGCTGTCTAACTCTCGAATCAAAAGCGCTTCACGTGCTTGAGCTTGTTGAGATGGCCCTGTAAGCCATTGCTTTAAGTTAAGCTCTCTTCGTTCAGCTTGTAAGACAAAGTCCAAGGTACTTTGGTCTTGTTTCCAACGCTTAATCAAGCGACTCGCAATAACGGGAAAGTTAAAAGCGGGTACACTAAATTCATACCCATCACCTCGCTCTAACACTTGATAAGTCGGGGTCATACGGATCTGGGACTCAACAAACAGAGCCATTCGAGGCGTGAGAATCACATCTTGCTTTTCAAGCTTTTCCAATAATTGAAAGCGCACCACCTCTTGTTGAGGCAAAGCAAGTCTATCAAGGGCAAATTTAAGCGAGTCGACTTCATCTCTGACAGCGTAATCAAGCAGTTCAGAGACTTTAGCCTGTATTTGAGTATCCTGAAGCCACTGCTCTACTACAGACTCATGCATTTCCTTGGCAGATAATGTCGCAGGTAGAGTGATAAGTGACAAGCTCAGGAGTAATGACGACAACATTCCTTGTTGCATGTTAACCTCCCGATAACATTTCCTTCATTCTGATACTTCTATCGGGAGAAAGCAATAAAAAAGCCACCGATATACGGTGGCTTTTCGCAGAATAACTTATCTGAGACTATTGACGACGCATCGCATCGAAGAACTCATCGTTGGTCTTCGTCATCGCTAGCTTATCGATTAGGAATTCCATTGCGTCGATTTCGCCCATTGGGTGAACGATCTTACGCAGAATCCACATCTTCTGTAGTTCGTCAGTCTTCGTCAGTAGCTCTTCACGACGTGTACCTGAGCGGTTGAAGTCAATCGCAGGGAATACACGCTTCTCAGCAATCTTACGGTTCAAGTGCAGTTCCATGTTACCTGTACCCTTGAACTCTTCGTAGATAACTTCATCCATTTTAGAACCAGTATCTACTAGTGCCGTTGCGATGATAGTTAGGCTGCCGCCTTCTTCTACGTTACGTGCAGCACCGAAGAAACGCTTAGGACGATGTAATGCGTTTGCATCCACACCACCTGTTAGTACTTTACCTGATGAAGGCACTACGGTGTTGTAAGCACGAGCTAGGCGAGTGATAGAGTCAAGCAAGATAACCACGTCTTTCTTATGTTCAACAAGACGTTTTGCCTTCTCGATTACCATTTCCGCTACTTGTACGTGACGAGATGCTGGCTCATCGAAAGTCGACGCAACCACTTCACCTTTAACTAGGCGCTGCATCTCAGTTACTTCTTCTGGACGTTCGTCGATAAGAAGAACCATCAACTCACACTCTGGGTGGTTGTACGCGATGCTTTGCGCGATGTTTTGCAGAAGCATTGTTTTACCCGCTTTAGGCGGAGCAACAATCAGACCACGTTGACCTTTACCGATTGGCGATGCCAAGTCTAAAACACGTGCTGTAATGTCTTCTGTTGAACCGTTACCACGCTCCATCACCATGCGCTCATTCGCATGTAGAGGGGTAAGGTTTTCAAATAGGATCTTGTTACGGGCGTTGTCTGGTTTATCGTCGTTAACGGTATTGACTTTTAGAAGGGCAAAATAACGTTCACCGTCTTTTGGTGGACGAATTTTACCAGCGATAGAGTCACCAGTACGTAGGTTAAAGCGACGAATCTGACTTGGTGATACGTAGATATCGTCCGGACCCGCAAGGTATGAACTATCTGCACTGCGTAGGAAACCAAAGCCGTCTTGCAGAATTTCCAGAACCCCATCGCCAAAGATGTCTTCGCCGCCTTTCGCGTGCGCTTTTAAAATCGCGAAGATGATGTCTTGTTTTCTTAAGCGAGCTAGGTTCTCTAATCCTAAGCTTTCGCCCAGTTTTACAAGGTCAGACACAGGTCTGTTCTTCAGTTCGGTAAGGTTCATGGTGGTGGATTCTTGTTTAGTCAAAATAAGATCTGTTTTCTAGTTAAGATGGATTTGGTCTCAGGATCGACCAAGAAGAGAAATTTGTTCAATTAACGCGCGATAAGTTAGCACTAATTAGTATTCTAGTCCAGAGTTAGAAAAACAAAACCGTGCATTGTAACTTTGCACGGTTTTATCTGTAATCACTTGGTGATTATAAGTTTGCGTCTAGGAACTCTTTTAGTTGAGTTTTAGACAGAGCACCTACTTTCGTTGCCGCTACGTTACCATCTTTAAATAGTAATAGCGTTGGAATGCCGCGAATACCAAACTTAGGTGGTGTACCTGCGTTATGGTCGATGTTTAGTTTACCGATAGTGAGTTTGCCTTCGTACTCGTCTGCGATTTCGTCCAAAATAGGAGCGATCATTTTACAAGGACCACACCATTCTGCCCAAAAATCCACTAGAACCGGGCCTGCAGCGTTGATTACATCGTTTTCAAAACCGTCATCAGTTAGCTGCAAAATCTTATCACTCATCTTCCACTCCAATGTGTTTTTCGAAACTGGTTGGATGATAACCAGTAATTAGATGCCCTATTGGAATGTATTTACTTTCGTATTGCAAGCTTTAGCTGATATTCTATAACCATGAAAAAGACGCATATCACAGAGCAAAAGTTCGCCGATTTGGGCTTAAAGCCCCAAGTTATTGAAGGATTGGACAAAAAAGGGTTCGAATTTTGTACCCCTATCCAAGCCTTGGCGTTGCCGGTCCTGCTCACCGGCCAAGACATCGCAGGCCAGGCCCAAACGGGTACTGGTAAAACGCTCGCGTTTCTTACTGCTACGTTCAACCACCTTCTGACGACTCCGGAACATGAAGGTCGTAAGCCTACACAGCCACGCGCAATTATTATGGCGCCTACACGTGAGCTCGCTATTCAGATTTACAATGATGCAGAATCATTAACTGAAAGCACAGGTCTAAAAACCGCTCTAGCTTACGGTGGTGAAAGCTACGACAAGCAACTTGCGAAACTGCAAGACGGCGTAGATATTCTGATCGGAACAACAGGCCGTATCATCGATTTCTACAAACAGCGCGTATTTAACCTCAACAACATTCAAGCTGTTGTTCTGGACGAAGCCGACCGCATGTTCGATCTTGGCTTTATTAAAGACATTCGCTTCTTGTTCCGTCGTATGCCTGAGCCAAAAGAGCGTTTGAACATGCTGTTCTCAGCAACGCTGTCTTACCGCGTTCAAGAACTGGCATTCGAACACATGAATACTCCTGAGCATGTCGTTGTCGAACCAGAACAAAAAACTGGCCACCGTATCCAGGAAGAGCTTTTCTATCCTTCGAATGAAGACAAAATGGCGCTGCTTCAAACACTAATTGAAGAAGAGTGGCCAGATCGCGCTATCATTTTTGCCAATACCAAGCATAAGTGTGAATCGGTTTGGGGTCATTTGGCTGCCGATGGACACCGTGTAGGCCTTCTTACTGGCGATGTACCGCAGAAGAAGCGTGAGAAGATTCTTGAGCAATTCACCAAAGGTGATGTCGACATCTTAGTTGCAACTGACGTTGCAGCGCGTGGCCTGCATATTCCTCAGGTAACGCACGTTTTCAACTACGACCTTCCTGACGACTGTGAAGATTATGTTCACCGTATTGGCCGTACTGGTCGCGCTGGTGCGAGCGGCCATTCGATCAGTTTTGCTTGTGAAGAGTACGCGGTTAACCTACCAGCAATCGAAGAATACATTGAGCATACAATCCCAGTTTCAGAGTACGATTCGTCGGCACTGATTCAAGATCTACCGGCTCCGATTCGTATGCGTGCACCACGCAACCAACAGCGCCGCACGAATACTGGCGGTACCCGTTCTGGTTCTGGTAACCGTAAGCCGCAGGGACGTCGTCCACGCCAACCGCGTCAATCGGCACCAAAACAATCGTAATAGGAAACTGAGTTCGTTTATGAGTCAAGCAGGATCATCACCGCTATATGCCGCCATCGACCTCGGGTCGAACAGTTTTCACATGCTCGTTGTGCGTCACATCGATGGCAGCGTTCAAACAATGGCTAAAATTAAGCGCAAAGTTCGTCTAGCAGCGGGCTTAGATGAACATAATTCTCTTAGTATGGAAGCTATGCAGCGAGGATGGGACTGCTTAAGTCTATTTGCGGAACGCTTGCAGGACATTCCTAAACAAAACATTCGCATCGTCGGTACTGCAACATTACGTACCGCGACCAATGTAGATGTGTTTTTAGAAAAGGCTAACCAAATTCTAGGCCAGCCTATCGAAGTGATTACTGGTGAAGAAGAAGCTGCCACTATCTATAAAGGTGTCGCTCACACCTCTGGCGGTAGTGGTCGTCGCCTTGTAGTCGATATCGGTGGAGCAAGTACCGAACTGATTATCGGTGAAGGTTTCGAAGCCAAAGCACTGACCAGCTTAAAAATGGGCTGCGTGACTTGGCTTGAAAACTTCTTTAAAGATCGCCAATTGAATGCTCGTAACTTTGACGCGGCAATTGAAGGAGCGAAACAGACCATTCAGCCGATTTTAGAACGTTATACAGAAATTGGTTGGGATGTGTGTGTTGGTGCATCAGGCACTGTTCAGGCATTGCAAGAGATTATGCTGGCGCAAGGCATGGACGAAGTAATCACTCACTCCAAACTCAAGCGTCTACAGAAGCAAGCCATGTTGGCCGACCATTTAGAAGAGCTCGATATTGAAGGCTTAACACTTGAGCGGGCATTAGTGTTCCCTAGTGGCCTCTCTATTTTGATTGCCGTTTTTGAATTGCTTGAAATCGATGCTATGACACTCGCTGGCGGCGCACTACGCGAAGGCTTAGTGTATGAGATGGTTGAAGAGCTTCGCCAAGAAGACATTCGTGCCCGCACTATCGCTAGCGTACAAAATCGCTATCAGCTCGATCACCAATACGGCGAACAAGTCGCTACTCTGGCACACACGCTTTTACAGCAAGCTGGGGGCGATGAGTGGATTACAGAGCCTCAGGGCAAGATATTACTCGAGACCGCCGCAAAACTGCATGAAATTGGTTTAACTATCGATTTCAAAAAAGGCGGAGAGCATAGTGCTTACTTGCTGCAGAATTTGGATCTGCCTGGTTACACGCGCGCACAGAAGTTCTTTATTGGTGAAGTGGCTCGTCGCTATCGCGAACAGCTCACTTCTTTACCTGAGCAGCATGCATTATCAGGCTCAAGTGCCAAACGAGTATTGAGACTGTTGCGTCTTGCGGTTCTGCTCAGCCATCGTCGCAATCCTGATCTAGAGCCAAATGTGACTCTAACAGTTGAAGGCGACAATCTAACGTTACACATTGATGCGCAATGGCTAGAGAAAAACCCACTGACTGCGGCTGAGTTGGAAATTGAATCCAACCGTCAGACAGACATCGGCTGGCCGTTAAGCGTCGTAGCAATATAATCGACCACTTCTGTCATAACGTATTAAGCCCAGGCGTTCGCTTGGGCTTTTTTGCATCTACTTCCCCTACAAAACGTGCTGCCCAGCAAAAATCTCAGCTTCTCCGCTCTACATCGAAAAACAGCCATGCTTTATTGATAAACACAATTTAGCCAACCAAGATGCACCATCATGAAAACCGTTTTAATGACTGGCTTAACTGGCACCCTCGCCCCAAAAGTCGCTCATAAGTTTCACCTACGCGGCTGGAACATATTGGAGTGGAATCACCACCAAATCCCGCCGGATGATCTACAGCAAAGTGAACAATTTTGGCAGCAACACCACATCAATGCGGTGTGCCATATGGCGATGGGAAGTGAAGAGTGGGCAGCGTGGCTTGGTGAGCAATGCAAACGCCATAATATTCCTTACCTCTTTGTCAGCACAGCAATGGTATTTGATGCCACAAAAAACGGGCCTTATGGCATCTTTGAAGAAAGAAACACCCAAGATGATTACGGCAAATACAAAGTTCGTTGTGAAGATGCAATCTGGCAAGCAAATCCAGATGCGATGGTTGCTCGAATTGGTTGGCAGCTCCATCACCAAGCAGAAGGCAATAACATGTTGGCGCATCTCGACCGCCAACATGAAGAGTACGGCGTTATTACCGCTAGCACAGCTTGGTATCCCGCGACTTCTCATATGGACGATACTGCACTCGCCTTTTTGCAGCTTATTGAGCGGAACGAAGCCGGTTTATACCATCTTGATAGCAACTTAAAGGATAAGTGGAATTTCTACGAACTCGTTTGTGCACTCAAACAGCATTACAACAAGCCATGGCAAGTGCTGCCAAGCAATGACTATCACCATGACCAACGTCTAACCGATGAACGAATTGCCTTGCCGCCATTGAGTGAACGTTTCAACAAACCAGAGCAAATCCAGCAAGCCGGCATCATAGGAATCAACTGGGGACGCACGCACATTCCCCACTATCGAAACAATGGTGTATCGGTCACAACGTTATGCGCCAACCAAATAGAACCGCTTCAGCAAGCGTGCAGTGAAGAAGCAATCCCAAAGGCAGAAACGAACATCAGCGCACTCAAGCAACTTGATGTAGTGACAATCGCGACACCTGCGCATACTCATGCAGAGATAATTAAGAAGTTAGGTTCAACCAAGCTAATTTGTGAAAAGCCATTGGTGGGATTGAATTCCGACATCACTCACTGGCAGCAACCGAACTCCAACCTATTGGTTAATTACGCCTTTGCTCAGCTAGAGACCGCCAAGACGATAGAGAAGTGGCTCGCCTCGCAAACCCAACCTTGTGTGGTCAATCTAGTCACCCAAGTTAATCTACCAGGCACCTTCACGCTCAAAGAGTGGTTTCTTGAGACAGCTAGCCACCCTATTTCTTGGTTGCTGCATTGCTTCGGAGACTACTCTCAATCAACACTGGTTGAGGAAAACGGCCAACTGATCGTTGATCTGCAATGTGGTGACCACCAGCTAAGATTTGTATTTGAACTAACAGGTGAACCGGGCATCGAGCACAATCTAACGATTCAATCCAACCAGACCTTAACCAGCAAAGGCTACTACCGTGTCGGCGAAAAATGGCGTTTCGAGCCCATTCTCGTTAATGGCAACGCGATAAATGATGGAGAGTACAGCGAATCTGATTGCTGGCAGGACGCCAATCAACGCAGTGTCGGTTTGATGTTGGCGATGTTCAATCAAAGCATCAGTTGGGAGAACGGCCTGCAACTTGGCGCCTTCGATGCGCAAAAAGCCATTTTGATTGAGAAGATGCTCCGTTAGCCATTTCACCAACGAGCTTCCTCTACGTTCCGTAACTTTGATAAAAAGGTCTCACTCGGGACCTTTTTTATTGCTCATTTTTACCTTCGTACAGCTTAGGGAGCTTTTGGACACCCATGATCTAATTGCTCCCCACGCTGTACAAAACCCTCTAAATCCCAGTAAGCAGGTACAAAAAAGCCGCTTGATTTAAGCAAGCGGCTTTCGGGGTTCCCACTGATATTAAGACTGAACGCTTGTCGTCACCTTAAAGTCAGGGTTCACCGCAGTCAGCTTCTTAATTAGGTAATTCAGTAATACGCCGTACATCGGAACGAACAAACCAAGACTGATAATCAGTTTGAAGCCGTAATCCACCAACGCGATTTCCGTCCAATGCTCTGCCATAAATGGATCTGGGCTTTGATAGAACGCAATGGCGAAGAAAGCGATAGTATCAAGTGCATTACCGAAAAGCGTTGAACACGTTGGTGCCACCCACCATTGCTTCATTTGACGTAGGCGGTTGAACACGTGCACATCCATGATCTGACCAAGTAGGTACGCCATGAAGCTAGCAATCGCGATACGAGCAACGAATAAGTTAAATTCCCCTAGGTGACCAAAACCTTGGAATTGACCTTCGAAGAACACCACCGATAAGAAGTAAGACACTGCCAAAGCAGGCAACATCACTAAGAAGATGATCTTACGCGCCAACTGAGCACCGAAAATACGCACAGTTAAGTCAGTCGCTAGGAATATAAATGGGAAAGTGAATGCGCCCCAAGTGGTATGGAAACCGAAAATAGTAAACGGTAGCTGAACTAGGTAATTGCTAGATGCAATAATGACTAGGTGGAATAGAACCAGATAGATAAGGGCGTTGCGCTGCTGCGCAGGGGTAAAGTTACTCATGCGATACCTTTTTAGTTTGGTTTGGGGGTGAGGGAACCCAAATCGAGTCACTGAATAAAGTGGCTCTTACCAACAATGTAAAATGAAAAATAAACTGGCTTGGCTCTTTCTGAGCGAAGCGGTGGGCGATTATACATTAACCACTTTTCGCCGCAAGTCATCTGTCTTACGCAAACGTTTGAGCATAAAAAAGGGTGTTTCATGTGAAACACCCTTTCTAAAAAAACTCTATTTTTAGAAGCCGCGCTGGAACAATCCTGCAAGATAATCCAACTCTTCCCTGCTCTCTTCAATCGCTAACGCTTCAAACCAAATCGCTTCGCTGTAATGCTCTGCTTTCATAAACAGTCGGCAACCTTCAAAGTCGATCAGCCAAGAGTGAATATCCGCATCCCATTGTTTTTCAACCACAGTAGCAGAAAGCAAGCCGACTAAACGCTCACCTAAAGTAGGAAAGCTATCAAGGTCAAAGCTCGGCGCGGTAATGATTAAGCGCCCTTCTTGTGCCATGTAGTCCGCTAAGCCAAATTCCTTTTGCATCTTGGTTCCTTATCCATGGTGAGTAATGTGTTCTTGAATCAAATCAAGGAATGGGTCGGCGTACTTCTCCAGTTTGCGTTGACCAACACCGCTGACTGCCAGCATTTCGCCGTAAGACGTTGGCAGAATTTCCGCCATATCAATCAAAGTCGCGTCACTGAAGACCACGTATGGTGGTAAACCATCTTCATCAGCAATCGACTTACGCAACTTACGTAACTTAGCAAACAGCTTCTTATCGTAGTTCTTGCTGGTCAATTTATCTGACTTCGCCGCACGTGCTGCGGTGTCTAAACGTGGAACCGCTAACTCTAGGGTCACATCGCCACGCAAAAGCGGACGTGCCTCTTCGGTTAATTGCAGCGTTGAGTTACGCGTGATGTTTTGAAACAACAGCCCTTTGTGGATTAACTGACGGAAGATACTCACCCAGTAATCGTGGCTGTGGTCGCGCCCTATCGCGTAGGTAGAAATCTTATCGTGCCCGTTTTCACGTACACGAATGTTTTGCATGCCACGTAACACTTCTACCACGTAGCCCATACCAAAGCTCTGATTAACACGGTACACACAAGACAACGCCTTACGTGCTTCTTCTGTTGCATCAAAGTGCTTCGGTGGATCTAAGCAAATATCGCAGTTGCCACATGGCTTCTCACGATACTCACCAAAGTAATTCAATAGCACCTGACGACGACAAGTCTGCGCCTCAGCAAAGGCACTCATCGCATTCAGTTTGTGGGTTTCCACCTGCTTCTGTGGACCATCGTCTTTCTCATCCAACATACGGCGCAGCCAACTGATGTCCGCTGGGTCATACAACATCATCGCTTCTGCAGGTAAACCATCACGCCCTGCACGACCCGTTTCCTGGTAGTAAGACTCGATGTTGCGCGGGATATCAAAGTGAACCACAAAACGCACGTTTGGTTTGTTGATGCCCATACCGAATGCCACGGTCGCCACTACAATTTGGATGTCATCACGTTGGAAAGCTTCTTGAACGTAAGCGCGCTCATCAGCGTCCATACCTGCGTGATAACCAGCAGCACGAATGTGGTTGTTGCACAGCTTCTCGGTCACCATCTCAACTTTCTTACGGCTACCACAATAGATGATGCCGCAGTTACCCTTTTGGGTTTCCAGATAACGAACGATTTGCGAAACCGGCTTGTGCTTCTCAACTAAGTTGTAGCGAATGTTAGGACGGTCGAAGCTGCCTAGGTAAACCTCTGGATTATTCAGTTGCAGACGTTCAAGAATATCTCGGCGCGTTGCGTCATCTGCGGTCGCCGTCAGCGCCATAAATGGCACATGGGAAAACTGCTGCTTAAGTTGACCAAGCGCGG
Organism: Vibrio sp. YT-18; assembly: GCF_033337345.1. NCBI lineage: Bacteria > Pseudomonadati > Pseudomonadota > Gammaproteobacteria > Vibrionales > Vibrionaceae > Vibrio > Vibrio sp. YT-18. The sequence goes on from NZ_JAWOQO010000029.1 coordinate 13,824, forward strand.
CATATTCTGGACGGAAGTCGTGTCCCCACTGGGAAATACAGTGCGCTTCATCAACGGCAATCATCGATAACGGCAGGTTTTCCAAACGTTCAATGAAGTCACGCATTAATACGCGTTCTGGCGAGACGTACACCAACTTAAGATGACCAGTGTGCATGCGGTTATACACGCTGAGCAGCTCTTCACGAGGCATGGTCGAGTTAATGCATTCAGCCGCTACACCGTTGGCTTTAAGCTGGTCCACTTGGTCTTTCATCAGCGAGATAAGCGGAGAAATCACCAAAGTAATACCAGAGCGAACCAAAGCAGGGATTTGATAACACAGCGACTTACCGCCACCAGTAGGCAGGATAACTAAGCTGTCGCGACCTTCTACCGCAGCATCAATCACCAACTGCTGACCATCACGGAACTCTTGGTAACCAAACACATCCTCCAACACACGTTGAGGCGTTACAGGCGAATCAGATTGTTCGGCTAACAAGGTCGAGGTCATGAAAAGTCTCAGATTGGGTCTTAAAAAAGAGGTGCTTATGCATACCACTGGCACACAAAGTGAGGGCACATTGTAATGGGGTTTCATGGTGAATAAAACCGCAAATTGTTAGGTGTTTCGCATCACGACTCGTATACTGATTTTCTGCTCTATAAAACACACAATTAGGTGACACTTCATGACACCAGAAGACGAACAACAACGCGCGCGGCAAGGTATCTTGCTAGCGATTGGTGCGTATACCATGTGGGGCATTGCGCCGATGTACTTTAAGTCCATCGCACAAGTATCTCCTTTGGAAATTCTAAGCCACCGAGTGATATGGTCTTTCTTTTTGCTTGCTGCACTCCTCCATTTTGGCCGTCACTGGCGCTCGGCTTACCACATCGCGAAAGACAAAACGAAAATCGCTTACCTGATCGCAAGTTCCATGCTAATTGGCGGCAATTGGTTGATTTTCATTTGGGCGGTAAACTCGAATCATATGCTCGACGCCAGCTTAGGTTATTACATTAACCCACTGATCAACGTCTTACTTGGGATGGTATTTTTGGGAGAGAGACTGCGTAAATTACAGTGGTTCGCGGTTGTATTGGCAGGTTGTGGCGTACTCGTTCAACTGATTGTATTTGGCTCCGTACCTGTTGTTGCGATGGCGTTAGCAATGAGCTTCGGCTTTTATGGCTTATTAAGAAAGAAAGTCAGTGTCGATGCAAAAACTGGCTTGTTTATCGAGACATTACTTCTGCTGCCGGTGGCCGCTGTTTATTTGCTTTTTATTGCCGATACACCAACCTCAAATATGTTTACGAATCCACTTACGTTAAATAGTTTGTTGATCGCAGCTGGGGTTATAACAACCCTGCCACTGCTGTGCTTTACGGGTGCAGCAACAAGACTCAAATTATCGACTTTGGGCTTTTTCCAATATATAGGCCCAAGCTTAATGTTTTTACTTGCAGTATTGATGTATGGCGAACCCTTTACCATGGATAAAGCGATCACTTTCGTCTTTATTTGGGGAGCACTAGTCGTGTTTAGCTTTGATGGATTACGTAATAACCGTCGCTCACGCCGAATCGTTCAGCCACAGTGATCGTTTTTTACAAGACAAGTTAGAAATTGCCAGATAAGCTTGGTCATAATGTGACCAAGCTTTTTTTGTTTAATGGAACATATTCAGTACTACGCAACCGACCATGACAACTTGAGTCTAATAGAGGCGAAATACCAGAAATTTGCTTTTCAAAGGCATTACCATCTGGATTTTCATCTCGGCCTGATCACGCATGGTGCGCAGAAGTTCCAATACCAAGGTAACAGCCACCAAGTTGGTCACGGGCAAATTGTGATTATGCCGCCGGATGAGCTGCACGACGGGCAATCTAAGCTCGAAAGTGGCTACGAAGTGAATGTGTTTGCGATCGAACCTCACCTATTGAGCGATCTAGCCGATCTTAAGAAAAACGGTCAAATAATACACTTCAACGAACTGATCATCTCGGATCCACAGATATTTTCACAACTTAGTAACTTACACGGACTACTTCGTCGTGAAAACCTCAGCCAACTCACCAAAGATTGCCTTCCTTTTGAAGGATTTAACCAGCTTTTTGAACGCTACGGATCGCTTGAGCGACAAAAAGTCGTGCCGCTAGGAAACCAATCGCTTGGGACGTTAAAAGATTATCTAATGGCGAACCTTGACCAAGCAGTGCGTTTGGATTCACTTTCAGAGCTGTGCCAACTGAGCCCAACTCAGTTCCAGCGCCACTTTAAAGCGCAAACTGGCATGACGCCTTATGCATGGTTCGCACGCCTGCGCCTTGAACAAGGCATGAAGTTACTGCAAGCTGGTCAATGTGGTACCGACGTCGCTCATCAAATCGGTTTCTACGATCAAGCGCATTTCAGCAAAGCGTTTAAACAGACCTACGGCGTTTCCCCTTCTCAAGTGGCTCGTTAATTTCATTTACCGAGAAAGCTGTCAGTTTTTTACAAGCGCCACAGGTGACTTACCACGACAATAGCCGCATTGGTTAAATTTGAGATGTGTTATGAATGAATCCACCATATTGCTGACACTCGCCAGCATTCACTTTATTGCCCTAATGAGTCCAGGTCCCGACTTTGCGCTGGTCGTACAAAACGCGACGCGTCATGGTCGTCAAACGGGCTTGTACATTGCGTTGGGATTGTCTGTCGGTATTTTGCTGCACTCTTTGTTCAGCCTGACAGGTGTGAGTTTTGTCGTCCACCAGCACCCAGTGTTGTACTCGGTGGTGCAACTGCTTGGTGGTAGTTACCTGCTCTATTTAGGTATTGGTGCATTGCGCGCAGTGATCTCGATGATCAAAAACCCACAGGCGGATCAACCTAAGAAGCCAAACAACTTTGTGATCAGCAATAAGCGTCAGGCATTTGCGAAAGGATTTGCGACCAACATCCTTAACCCGAAAGCCTTGGTGTTCTTTATCAGTTTGATGTCGAGCTTAGTCCCTGCAGGTATGTCGATCACTGGCAAAGGTATTGCTTTGATCATCCTGTTTGGCTTGTCGCTATTCTGGTTCTCTAGCCTTGCATGGATGCTGTCGACACAGCGCTTACAACGTAAATTGCAACAAGCAGGCATCTATATCGACGGTCTGTGTGGCGTGGTATTTACTCTCGTGGGCGGCAGTATTTTGTACCAAACCATCAGCACTTTTATCGGATAAAGTACTGATTTAAAAGCGTAGCACAATCGACATTTCTAAGATTGCTGACTCGACGTGACTCTTCATGACTGCCAAGCTGAAAGCACAAAACTGGCAACATGGAGAGTCATCATGCATTGGACGTTCAACCGACTCGTGACCACGGGTCTTTTTCTTACTTCCCCACTCGTCTTATCTACCTCAGCCTTTGCTAACCAAGCAGCAGATGCGGTTGCACCGGAGCACAGTACTGGCTTCGAGCAAAAGCAATTGGTCAAAGCCAAAGATTATATGGTCACCGCAGCCAACCCACTAGCCACCCAAGCTGGGGCAGACGTTCTTGCTCAAGGTGGTAATGCTATTGATGCCATGGTTGCCGTACAACTGATGCTGGGCTTGGTAGAACCGCAATCTTCAGGCATTGGTGGTGGCGCCTTCTTAGTGTATTGGGACAGTGAGAAACAAAAACTGACTACATATGATGGACGCGAAACCGCACCGCTCGCCGCGACGCCGAAACTCTTCCTAGATGACAAAGGACAACCACTGCAATTTTACGATGCGGTTGTCGGTGGGCGTTCCGTCGCCACTCCTGGCACAGTGAAACTACTGTGGGACACGCACCAGAAATACGGCAAGTTAGAATGGAAGAAAATCATCCAACCTGTAATTACCTTGGCTGAGCAAGGTTTCGAAGTGAGTCCTCGCCTCGCGAGCCTGATTGAAAAAGATGCCAATCGCCTATCACGCTTCCCTGCGACTAAAGCTTACTTCTTTAATCCAGATGGCTCACCAAAAGCCGAAGGCACATTGTTGAAGAACCCTGAATACGCGCAAACTCTGACGGCAATTGCAGAGCAAGGGGCAAAAGCTTTTTATCAAGGCGATATCGCCACAGACATCATCAAGACAGTACAGAATGCACCGGGCAATCCTGGCGTATTGGCACAACCTGACTTTGACGCGTTCCAAATCAAGCAACGTGAACCGGTTTGTGCGGCTTACCAAAGCTATGACATCTGCGGTATGGGACCACCAAGCTCTGGCGCATTGACGGTTGGACAGATTCTTGCGATCACCGAACAATACGATCTGAAAGGATGGGGAGCCGAAAGCGCAAAATCATGGCAAGTGATCGCCGATGCATCTCGTCTTGCGTTCGCGGATCGCGGTAAATACATGGCTGACCAAGATTATGTGCCAATGCCAACCGAAGGCTTGCTTGATAAAGATTATCTCAAACAACGTGCTGAGCTTATCCAAGTCGGTAAAGCCTTGAGTAAGGTTGACGCCGGCAATCCTCCTTGGTCGCACGCGATGAACTTAAGCATGGACCAATCGATCGAGCAGCCTTCCACCAGCCATTTCAATATCGTCGATAAGCAAGGCAATGTAGTTTCAATGACAACAACCATTGAAAATGCTTTTGGCTCACGCTTGATGGTGCGTGGCTTCTTGCTCAATAACGAACTGACCGATTTCTCTTTCCGCACGCATCAAGATGGTGTGCCAATCGCGAACCGCTTAGAACCGGGAAAACGCCCACGCTCCTCCATGGCACCGACCATTATGATGAAGGATGACAAACCTTACATGGCAATTGGCTCACCGGGTGGCAGCCGCATTATTGGTTACGTCGCACAAGCCATTATCGCCCACACGCAATGGGATATGGACATCCAGAGCGCGATTAATCAGCCACGATTGCTGAACCGTTTTGGCACCTTAGATATTGAGCAAGGTACCGCCGCAGAGGGCTTACAGCCTGCTCTGGAGAAGATGGGTTTTAAAACCGATGTTCGGGATTTGAACTCTGGTCTGCATGCGATACGCATAACAAAAGACGGTCTTGAAGGCGCTGCGGATCCAAGACGTGAAGGTGCCGCTATCGGGCAGTAAGAGTCTTTCGCTCGACCCCTTGTGCGAGATCTCTCACAAAGGGTTGAGCAAACCTCTCTTTTTTAATGGTAAAACCGTACAGCAAAGCGCATAAGCCATTGAATTTAATACTCATGTATCTTTTTTGAACGCTAAGAGAGTAAAAAAATGTGAGATTAGCCCGTTGTTGGAAATCGTTAAACACGTAATATTAAACCTGTCGGAAGGATGCTGACACGGAACAGGAAACACCACGGACTTGGTGAACTTCAGGAAGAAGAAACGGTTATTCAGGACGAATAGTCGGGCATGGATTGCAAAATTGGACATTGAACGGAATCAATAGTGACTAGGATGGTTGCTACTAAGGACGGGAAATGGACACCTCTGGACGAGGCAAGGATTTGAACATCAGGATGATGTCAGGGACACCGCTCAGGGAACAAGTGATGAGAGCTAACGAGGATAGTTAGCAGACCAGGATAAGGTCACTAAGGACACCGCTAGGAAGGCGACGTAAGGATTAAGCTGACGGATTCAGCACACTATCATGGATTAGATGCATGGAGCACTCTTAGTAGCTGGATTGCTGCGAGTAAGACTATAACCCCGATGGGCGCAAGCCCTCGGGGTTTTTCTTTGCCTAAAGTTTTTCTCAGTAGATCTGCTGAAAACAGGCATTCACCCACAACGCCCACCTTTCACTTCAAACGGCATCGTTAAGTCGCGCTTTTGTACTCCATTTATCATTCCATTTTTTATGCCAATCACAGTAGATAAGTGATCAGAAATAGCGTAGGAAAAATGCTTGAAAACAAGGCGCAATTTTTCGATAAGTAGTTATTCTACAATCAGAAATTGCAACGAAGTTATCGAGTATTTTAACAAGCTAGAATGAACAGTTATTTACTACGATTGGTATTACTGCTTTATCGACACCAAAACCGCACAAACAAAAAGAGCCGCCGAAGCAGCTCTTGAGTTGATTAGTTTTGGGGAAGCCTTACAGTTTCTCTAGTCGAGCGTAAGCAGTCACCAACCATTTGATGCCCTCACCGTTAAAGGCAATCTGTACACGGCTCTGTGGACCACTGCCTTCGAAGTTGATGATGGTGCCTTCACCAAACTTTGGATGCATCACACGAGAACCTAGTGTAAAGCCGGTTTCATTAAAGCTCTCTTTCACAACAGTTTGGCTAAATCGACCACTGCTTGCAGGACGGCTAACTTGCGCCTTCATTCGTACTTCATCCAAGCATGTTTCTGGCAGCTCACGAATAAAACGAGACGGCTTATGGTACTTATCCTGACCGTACAAACGGCGCATTTCAGCATAAGTGATGTACAGTTTCTGCATCGCACGGGTCATGCCTACGTAACACAGACGGCGTTCTTCTTCTAAGCGCCCTGCTTCTTCTGCCGACATTTGGCTTGGGAACATGCCTTCTTCCACACCGACCATAAACACCAATGGGAACTCTAGACCTTTCGCACTGTGTAATGTCATGAGCTGAACCGCATCTTCAAATTCGTCCGCTTGTCCTTCGCCCGCTTCTAGTGCTGCGTGGGTTAGGAATGCCGTCAGCAGTGACATGTCTTCGGCTTCTTCTGGTTTCTCGAATTGGCGAGTTGCGGTCACCAATTCCTCCAAGTTCTCAATACGTGCCTTAGACTTTTCGCCCTTCTCTTGCTCGTACATCGCGAACAAGCCCGAGTATTTAATTACATGGTCAGTTTGGTGATGCAGCGGCATCTCTAAGGTGTCGTCTTCTAGCGCGGTGACAAGCTCGATAAAACGGCTCAGAGCACCAGCAGCGCGACCAGCAAGCACCTTCTCGTCTAACATTGCCACACTCGCTTCCCACATGGTGCAACCACGATCACGAGCCGCAAAACGGATGGTTTCAAGCGTCTTATCGCCCAAACCACGCGTTGGCGTATTCACCACACGTTCAAACGCCGCATCATCGTTACGGTTGGCAATCAGACGCATGTAGCTCAAGGCATCTTTGATTTCCTGACGTTCGAAGAATCGCATGCCGCCATAGATACGATAAGGCAGACCGGCTTGAATTAACGCTTCTTCCAGAACACGCGACTGGGCGTTGTTACGGTAAAGCATCGCAGCGTCATTCAGAGCACCGCCCTTGTCTTGCCACTCTTTGATTTTGTTCACCGCAAAACGGGCTTCATCTAATTCGTTGTAAGCGCTGTAAACCGAGATAGGCTCACCGACCACGCCATCCGTCCACAACTCTTTACCCATACGCTCGGTGTTATTCGCAATCAGGGTGTTAGATGCTTCCAGAATGGTCTTAGTGGAACGGTAGTTTTGCTCAAGACGAATGGTATTCACGCTTGGGAATTCGAGCGTAAACTTCTCAATGTTCTCGACTTTTGCACCACGCCAACCATAAATCGACTGGTCGTCATCACCTACGATCATCACGTGACACTCAGGACCCGCCATCATACGTAGCCAAGCATATTGAATGTTGTTGGTATCTTGGAACTCATCGACCAAGATGTGCTTAAAGCGTGCTTGGTAGTGTTCACGAACGAACTTGTTATCACGCAGTAGCTCATGTGCGCGCAGCAAGATTTCCGCAAAATCGACTAAACCAGCACGATCACACGCTTCTTGGTAAGCGGTGTACAACTGCAGATATGTCTTGGTTACTGGATCATGGTACGCATCAATGTGCGACGGGCGCAGACCTTCGTCTTTCTTGCCGTTAATCCACCATGCCACTTGGCGTGCTGGCCATTGCTTCTCATCGAGGTTTTGCGCTTTGATCAAACGCTTTAGCAGACGCTGTTGGTCGTCACTGTCGATGATTTGGAAATCTTCCGGTAGCTTCGCATCAAGATAGTGTGCACGCAGAATACGGTGACAAATGCCGTGGAAAGTACCATTCCACATACCGCCTGCACTGCCCATCATTAGCTCTTCGATACGTCCACGCATCTCTGCCGCCGCCTTATTGGTAAAGGTTACCGACATAATTGAAAACGGAGAAGCTTGCTCGACCGACATCAGCCAAGCGATACGGTGAACAAGAACGCGTGTCTTACCACTTCCTGCGCCAGCAAGAACGAGCAAGTTTTCTAGAGGTGCTGCAACGGCTTCACGTTGTTTATCGTTCAAACCGTCGAGTAATAGAGATGGATCCATCATGATGAGAGCTACTGGTTATTTATACATAAAAACCGATTATAACCTAAACAACCGGGTGCTGTTTAGACAAAACTTGATAAAAAAATCGATGTTTTTTTACCCAACACATCAATTAGTTATACCTATTTAACCCTACAAACCCATTTGCTTCAGAAATTTTTCTGAAAGTTTTTTAGCCAGTTTCCTATCTTTTAAGTTAAGCAAGTTGATAACAAAAACGCCAAAACAGGCGATTCATCTTGCCAACTTAAAGTAAAGGAAATCATTCAGAGGAATTTATTATGAAAAAGTCGAATCTAGCTGTTACTGCTGCTGTTACTGGTCTTCTAGCTCTTGGTGGCACAATGCTAACTGCAGCTCCAGCTGTCGCTGCTGAAAAAGAAAAGTGCTATGGCGTTTCTAAAGCAGGTAAAAACGACTGTGCAACAAAAAGCAGCTCATGCGCTGGTACTTCTAAAGAAGATAACCAAAAAGACGCATTCGTAGTCGTACCAAAAGGTCTTTGTGACAAACTCGCTGGCGGTAGCACTTCTTCTTCATAATCTTTTATCGCTAGCTATTGTGAGGATGCGTTGACGCTCAACCAACGCAAAGCCAAGACGCATCCTTCTCTTCCCGCACGATTTGAAAAGGAGTTTCACGTGAAACACCACACCTTCCACGACCTTGTTGGAGTTGGATTAAGAACCCCTCACCTCGATTACTTTAGCCAATCCCAGCCTGAGTTGTCTTGGTTAGAAATCCACAGTGAAAACTATTTCCAACCCAATGCAACAGAGCGCCATCAGCTACAAACGCTTCGCGAGCAATATCAAATTAGCTGCCACGGTATTGGTTTGTCGCTAGGTTCGGTGGAACGTGTTAGTCAAAAGCATCTTGCGCAACTTAAATCACTGATTGACTCAATCGACCCAATTCTTGTTTCTGACCATTTAAGTTGGAGTGAAAACGGCGGTCACTACTTTAATGACCTGCTTCCACTTCCGTATACGGAAGAAGCGCTCAACGTGTTCACTCGTAACGTGAATGAAGTGCAGGAATATTTGCAACGCGAGATCTTGATAGAGAACCCATCTAGTTATGTGAAGTTTCAACATTCGACCATCAGCGAATGGGAGTTTCTTACCGAAGTGCAAAAGCGCACTGACTGTCGTTTATTGCTCGATTTAAACAATGTTTATGTTTCAGCGTTCAACCACGGTTTTGATTGCGACACATACCTAGATGCGATTCCAGCCGACAAAGTGGATGAGATTCACTTGGCAGGTTTTACCATTAAACAACTCGACAAAGGTGAGATATGGATTGATACCCATAGCCGCCCAGTTAGCGATGAAGTTTGGCAGTTGTTTTCACAGTGGACAAAAAAACACGGTCCACGTCATACGTTGATTGAATGGGATTTGGATATCCCCGCGCCAGAAGTCTTGCTCGAAGAAGCGCAGAAAGCATCGCAACTGCTGTTGCAAGGCACACTTCCAAGTGAACAAAGCGAACCAAGGAAGGCATCATGAATCTAGCCACCTTACAAAGCCAGTTTGCTAAAGCCCTGCACTATCAAGCGCTCGGTGAAGACTGCGATATTGCCAGTGATACGTTTACCGCTGATGAACGCATACAAATTTACCGCAATAACTTTATCGTCAGCTTAAGCGAAGTGTTGTCCGCGACCTACCCGATGGTTGAAGCGCTGCTTGGTGAAGAATGCTTTGAACAGATAGCTCGCCAGCATGTTCTTTCTTACCCATTAGAAGAAGGAAATGTGGTGCATTATGGCGAAGGCTTTCAAGACACCATCATGCAGTTTAGTCAGGTGATCGCACAAGCACCTTACAGCCCTGAAGTCGCACGCTTCGAGTGGCATATCGACCTAGCTCGTCAAGCACAGTATGAACAGTCCAATGCAGCAGAATTAAAACCGCTTGCGTTACTTGGCGAAGTGAGTGAAGAGCAACAACCCGCTTTAGTCTTACACCTTAAAAAGGGCTGCCGCAGCTTTGACTCCAACTACGCAGTATTCGATCTATTTAGCGCGATTCAAACTGGGCAATTCGAACAACTTAATATCAACCAATTACAGCAAGGTGTCATATCGATTCAAGCCAATGGAGAAGCCTTGTGTCACGCACTCGATGCCGATGTGTTCCAACTGCTGCAATGTTTAGAGCAGAAGCAGAGTTTGAGCGAAATACCTGAAGTTTTACTCGCTCATCTCAATCGCATCATGGCACTCGATATTGTTGACGGCTTTACATTGCAATCAATCTAAGGAGCACTCTATGACGGATACGGTTAAAAACTTAGTGAATCGGTACGATGATTTAATCAGTGCCTTACAAGCAGGCTTTGTCCCTTTACTACTTCTCTTTTGTCGCTTTTGGGTTGCTTGGGTGTTCTTCAATTCAGGACTAATCAAAATCTCGTCTTGGGATAGCACGTTGTACTTATTTGAGCTGGAATACCAAGTGCCAATCTTGCCATGGGAATTGGCGGCTTATTTAGGTACGGCTGCGGAGTTGGTTCTACCGGTGTTCTTGGCACTAGGATTGATTACCCGCCCGATGGCAGCAATGCTGTTTGTGTTCAACATCATCGCAGTGATCTCTTACCCACTGTTGTGGGAGAAAGGTTTTTATGATCACCAACTTTGGGGATTGATGATTCTTATCGTAATCGTATGGGGGCCAGGACCGCTGTCTTTGGACCACATCCTGAAAAAGAAAATGACGAGCTAAAAAAATCCCCGCATCATGCGGGGATTTTTTATTATTTATTCAAGTAAGCCAGTAGCTCTTCTGCTGAGATACCTTGCTGAGCGAGGTCTTTTGCCATCTGCTCGACTTGTTCATCTTTGCGTGACTCAATCACTTGCTGAAATTGGTACACGATATCACGCAAAATTGGCAGAGGTACTTGTTTAGCCGCACTACGAATACGCTCGGAGCTTTGATTACCCAGCTCATTAAGCAACTTGCCAAACATCACCTTTTCTGGTGAATCTTCCATTTGCTCTAGAATACGAGCCATTTCATACGTGGTTAACGACATTACTTTTTGAGTTCCGTTATGGTGTCAGGAAAAGTCTGAGTGACAAATATACACGCCTTACTTACATTGGAAAATACTAAATTACACTGATTTACGCTTTCGCAAAGCTCGAGTGCCAGTTCTTCCCTGCTTTTGTAAACAGAACGACCAACGCAGGTAATAGGACCCACATATGAATTGCGATCAAGGTTTGTGGATCCAGAGATAAGCGTTGCAGTGTACCCACCAACAAACCAGAGCCACTCATTTGGAACAATCCAAGCAGTGCAGCTGCCGTGCCCGCCTTATCACCAAACGGTTCTAACGCTTTCCCTGCCGCTGCACCCAGAATGAATGCAAAACCTACAGAAGACATGAAGATAGGTAGCATGAAAGAAAGCGCGGTATTCTGACCATTCATCACTAGCATGATCACACCTGCGAGACCCAGAGTTGAGATCCCGGTGACCAAGGTGTTGTGAGTTCCAACGCGCTCCATAAACTTAGGCGCCAGCATACATGCCGCAATGTTTATCACCGCATTTACACCAAACCAGAAAGTGAATTCATTCATCGACAGCCCCATCCCCGTCATCAATACCGACGGTGCTGAGGTAACGTAAGCAAGAATAACCGCCATCGCCATCAAGCATAATGACGCATGGAAAACAAAAGATGGTGTGCTAAGCACTGCCCAATACCGACTAAGCTTAAACACCGCTTGCTTTTCTGTTGACGGGTTAGTCTCTTTCATCATGAAAAACATCAATGATCCAGACACCACAGCAAAACCCGCCATAAAGCTAAAGTTAGCACGCCAGTCAAATTGCTGAGTTAACCAGCTACCTAGAATTGGAGCTAAAGCCGGAATGAAACAAATCGCACCGTTAAGGTAGCTGATCATTTTGCCGCTTTTTTCCGGGCCAAAGATATCGCGAACTGTTGCAAAGGCTGCTACCGATGTCGCACACGCACCTAAGCCTTGTAGCAGTCGGGAAACCAACATCCACTCAATATTATGAGCACTCCACGCCAATAAAGCGCTCATCGCGTAAATGGTGATACCGCCCAATGCAACAGTTCGACGTCCGAGTTTATCTGCTAAGGGACCTGCGAATAGCTGACCAACACCCATAGCAAATAAGAACCAAGTGATCGTGTCTTGTGCTAGCGCATTATCGACCTGAAAAGTGGAAGCAATAAGAGGTAAAGCAGGTAGATAAATATCAATCGCTAAAGGACTGAAAAGAACCAAAAGGGTCAATAACGCCATCTGTTTTTTACTATTAGAAAACTGGCTAGACACACAACACTCCGAATTGGATAAAGAACTTTGGGTAAAGCTTAATCATCTGATGATATGAATGGAAATGATGTATAATCATGAGCATTATTCCTTAGAGGAAATTCACTGTGAATGTCGAAAAACTGGCTCGTATCGATTTAAATCTATTGGTCTGCTTTAAAGTGCTGATTGAAGAGTTAAACGTTACTCGTGCGGCCCACCGATTGTGCTTAAGCCAATCTGCCGTAAGTAAATCACTGGCTAAACTGCGCATTCAATTTGATGACCCTCTTTTCACTCGAAACTCACATGGATTAACACCTACGCCGCGCGCATTGTTTCTTAAACCGAAACTGGATCTGTTGATAAATCAGTTAGAAGTGCTGACTCAACCCGAAGAGTTTTATCCGCAAAGCAGTGAATACCGTTTTCAAATAGCAGCGGTAGAGAGTGTCTACCCTCTCATTCTACCCCATTTCTTACCGGCGATTTTTCAACAAGCACCTGGCGTGACAATTAGCACACACCCGTGGTCGGATAATACATTTAAAATGCTTCAACGCGGCGAACTGGATTTAGGCTTAACTGGAAAAGATATCGATATAAACGATGCCAAGCTGACTCTTCAACCACCCGATGACATTTGCGAGTTGGAAATTTATCGTGATTACCAAATGTGCATTATTCGCAAAAACCACCCTGCGCTAAAACAACCTTGGAATCTGGAAGCCTATCTCGCCCTACGCCATGTACAAGTACGTTGTGATGGCAACGACCGTTGGTTGCTGGATTATCGCCTTGCAGATATTGGCGCCGACCGCGATATTGCCGTCACCGTGCCCGACTTTAACAGTGCCGCAAGTTTATGTTCATACACCGACTTTATCTTTACTGCGCCAAGTCATTTTGTGCAACTTGCGGCCAAACAGCTTGATTTGGTCGTGCTGCCACTACCGTTAGAATTCCCACCTATGGCTTACACTTTATTCTGGCACCGAGATAGAGAAAACGACCCTGCATTAGGCTGGCTACGTACGATGATCACACAAAAAACCGATCACCTTAGATAAAAACACCGCACTCAATTTGCGCTTAGCGGCTAAAATGAGTAGCTTAACTGTCGTAGTCCTTTTTGGCTCATCTATGGCCTAGTTGTACTCCGACTCTATTGAAGTGATTGCGAGCCTCAATGGAATCGTAAACTGCATGAAGCAGATGGAAACAGCTCCCACACCTGAGCATGAAGGAGCGGTAATTTGAAGGAATAACACAGATGCACAACGATACCCAAAGCCGCGTGAATGCAATTCGCGAATGGCTAGCACAACATAATATTGATGCCCTACTTGTCCCACATGAAGACGAGTACTTGGGCGAATACGTACCAGCGCACAACGAGCGTTTACATTGGCTAACTGGCTTTACTGGTTCTGCTGGTGCTGCGGTAATCACCAAAGACAAAGCCGCTATCTTTGTTGATGGTCGCTACACAGTACAAGTAATAAAGCAGGTTCCTGCTGATCTATTCGAATACCGTCACTTGATTGAAGAGCCTGCACTAGATTGGATTAAAGACCATCTTGCAAATGGCGCGTCTGTGGCAATCGACCCTCGCATGCACAACGCTGCTTGGCTAGACATGGCACAAGCAAAACTTGCTGGCGCACTTGAGCTTAAGATTCTCGATAGCAACCCAATTGATGAACTGTGGCACGACCGCCCTGCTCCTGTGGTTTCTGATGTTCGCCTAATGGCAACAGAAGCAGTTGGTCAGTCAAGTGAAAGCAAACGCCAAGAAATCGCAGAGCTCGTGAAAAAAGCCGGTGCAGACAGCGCAGTGATCACAGCACTTGATTCTATCTGTTGGTTGCTCAACGTTCGTGGTCTAGATGTCTCACGTCTACCAGTTCTGCTTTCTCACGCGATTCTGCACTCAGACTCAAGCGTAGAATACTTCCTAGATCCTGCTCGCCTACCTGCTGAGTTTGACACTCATGTTGGTGCCGGCGTGACGGTTCATCACCCAGAAGCATTGCAAGCACGACTAGAAAACCTAACTGGCAAGAATGTACTGGTTGACCCTGCGACAAGTAACGCGTGGTTTAAGCTGGTTCTACAAAACGCTGGCGCATCTGTGGTGAGTAAAGCTGATCCATGCCTAATGCCAAAAGCAGCAAAGAACGCAGTTGAAATCGCAGGCATGAAAGCATGTCATATCCGCGATGGCGTAGCGATGAGTAAGTTCCTGTCTTGGTTAGATGCTGAAGTCGTTGCGGGTAACCTGCATGATGAAGCGACGCTGGCAGACAAACTGGAAGCGTTCCGTAGCGAAGACCCGACACTTATGGATCTTAGCTTTGATACCATTTCAGCGGCAGGCGGCAACGCGGCCATGTGTCACTACAATCACGAAAACCAACCTGAACCTGGTAAGTTAGAACTGAACACACTTTACCTAGTGGATTCAGGCGGTCAGTACCTAGATGGCACGACAGACATCACGCGTACCATTGCGATCGGTCAGCCTTCACAAGAGATGATTAAACAGTTCACTCTTGCGCTAAAAGGTCACATCGGTGTTGCTCGTGCACGTTTCCCGAAAGGCACACGTGGTTACCAAATCGATACGCTAGCTCGTCAGCACCTATGGGCGGAAGGCTACGATTACGATCATGGTACTGGTCACGGTGTTGGTCACTTCCTAAGTGTTCATGAAGGTCCGGCGAGCATTTCTAAGAAGCAAATCGACGTGCCTCTAACAGAAGGTATGGTGCTATCCAACGAGCCAGGCTACTACCGTGCAGATGCGTTTGGTATCCGTATTGAGAACCTAGAGCTTGTTGTTGAAACCCCAACTAACGGTGACTTCCCTGTTCTATCATTTGAGTCGCTAACGCGCTGTCCAATCGACAAGCGCAATATCAACGTTGATATGCTAACTCGTCCAGAACTTGCTTGGCTGAATGATTACCATCAGAAGGTATGGGATGAGATCAGCCCGCTAGTTGAAAGTGATGTGAAAGAGTGGCTTCGTCAAGCAACGCTACCAGTAGCACACAGCTAGAAGCTAGAAGCTAGAAGCTAGAAAAAATTTGAGGGTTGATGTTTTGCATCAACCCTCTTTTTTTGCCTATGTTTCACGTGAAACATAACGATGACCAGAGGCTTTCTTTGCTACTTAACCAGAATACGCCGAGTGCCAATCTCGCCATACTGGGTCAAAACCTTTGGCTCGAATCATATTTTCCACAGAACCCGCGCTTCGTTCGTCACTGATCTCAAACTGCTCGAGTTCAACATCATCCATCGCATAACCACCCGGCTGAGTTTTCGATGCAGCAGACATACTGGTGATGCCTAACGGTAATGCATTGTCTCTGAACTTCGGTGATTCACGAGTCGATAATGACAACTCCACTTCTGGATTCAACAAGCGATAAGCGCAAATCAACTGCACAAGCTGTTTATCCGTCATGACTGATTTTGGTTGGAGCGCGCCCTCACAAGGACGTAAACGTGGGAAAGAAATTGAGTAACGAGTCTGCCAATATGTGCGCTCAAGATAGTCCAAGTGCGCTGCAACATAAAAGCAATCGGTACGCCACTCTTCCAATCCTATCAAAGCACCAATACCGATCTTATCGATGCCTGCTTTTGCAAGACGATCGGGTGTATCCAATCGGTATTCGAAATCCATTTTATTACCTCGCAAATGGTGCTCGGCGTAAGTCGAAGGATGATACGTTTCTTGATAGACCATCACCGCATCCAAACCCAATGTCTTGAGCTCTGCGTATTCGTCTTGATCTAGCGGCTGCACTTCCATCGCCAAATAGTTAAAGCGCTTCTTAATCATCGGCACCATTTCGCGGAAGTATTTCATGCCCACTTTGGTTTCGTGTTCGCCAGTCACCAGCAATACGCTATCAAACTTCATGCGTTTAATGGCTTCGACTTCTGCAGCCACTTCGTCCCTATTCAAAGTACGACGCTTGATTCTGTTCTCCATAGAGAAGCCACAATAAGTACAAGCATTGGCGCACAAGTTAGAAAGGTACAGTGGAATATAAAGCGACATGGTATTACCAAAACGCTTGCGAGTGGCCGAGTATGACAGTTGTGCCATCTGCTCTAAGTACGCTTCAGCCGCTGGTGAAATTAGCGCTTTAAAGTCTTCCAAATCACGCTTGGGTTTATTCAATGCTCGCTCGACATCTTGTGCCGTTTTCGCGTAGATCGACATCGAAATGTCATCCCAATTCAGCTGCTTAAATTGTTCAACGAAGCTCATGTTTTCCTCGCTTAATAGCTAAACCAATCTAGGACTAAAGCTCATCTAGGAATGACGTCAGTGGACTCGACGCAACCGCATGAGAAACCTTACCAGCAAGTCCGGCTTCATAAGCCATACGCCCCGACTCTACCGCCAACTTAAATGCCTTCGCCATCGCAACGGGATCGCTCGAAGCTGCAATCGCAGTATTGACGAGCACGGCATCCGCTCCCATTTCCATCGCACGCGCGGCATGTGAAGGTGCGCCAATACCCGCATCGACAACGACAGGAACATTAGCTTGGTCGATAATGATTTCTAGGAAATCGTGAGAAACTATCCCTTTGTTAGAACCGATCGGCGCACCTAATGGCATGACCGCAGCACAGCCAACTTCTTCCAATCGTTTACACAGAACCGGGTCAGCATGACAATAAGGAAGGACAATGAAACCCTCACGAACCAGTTGGTCAGCGGCTGTTAGTGTCTCAATTGGATCGGGCATCAAGTACTTCGGGTCTGGATGAATTTCTAGTTTTAACCAGTTAGTACCCAACGCTTCTCTCGCCAATTGTGCTGCAAACACAGCATCTTTAGCATTCTTTGCACCTGAGGTGTTCGGCAATAAGTTCACACCCGCTTGTACTAACGGCAGCAAAATATCGTCTTGTTGGTCGTTCACATCCACACGCTTCAACGCCATGGTCGCAAGTTGAGAACCCGATACTTGAATCGCTTCTGCCATTAATCGGCTGTTGGCAAACTTCCCTGTTCCCGTGAACAGTCTTGATTCGAATTGTTTATCACCAATTTTAAGCATCGACTTTAACCCCCTGCGATCGCTTGAAACAAAGAGATGCTATCTCCCTGTGAAAGAACTGTGCTAGCCCACTCACTGCGCGGCACAACATTGTTATTAATTGCAAAAACACAGCCCATTTCAGGCAGCGCAAATTGACTAATGATTTGCTGTAGATTTGACTCACTGGCAACTTGATGTGACTGGTCATTGATGACAATAGTGATCACATCTAAGTCAGCAGCTGTCATTTGTGTTGTTTGTTGTTCTGATAACGTCATTGCTTCCAACTCTCTTAATTCTGCCCATTACTCGTAAACTAAATCTGAGCACACACTTGGCACTGTTTATCTTTACTTATCGCCATGGTTTGCCATTGCAGCTTCAATCCATCGAACAGGTGTAACTTGGCAGTCTCGACATGAAACTTTCCCGTCGCCAGTTTTTGAATTGCCGCTATCGCTTGGTAGTTGCCAAGTGTACCCACCACCGGACCGACGACACCGCTCTCACTGCACTTTTGCGTTTGCGGTAATTCGTCGAACGGATACAAACAGCGGTAACAGGCTTTACTCTGCGCTTCTTGTTCACTTGGTGTTTGGTAATCAAAGACAGCGAATTGGCCTTGCCAACCAATTGCCGCCGCCGAGATGAGCGGCGTATTTTGCTCGAAACAAACTTGGTTAATGAGCTGGCGCGTTGG
Source organism: Vibrio sp. YT-18 (assembly GCF_033337345.1). Taxonomy (NCBI): domain Bacteria; kingdom Pseudomonadati; phylum Pseudomonadota; class Gammaproteobacteria; order Vibrionales; family Vibrionaceae; genus Vibrio; species Vibrio sp. YT-18. Next base: position 32,159 of record NZ_JAWOQO010000029.1, read on the forward strand.
CATGTTATCGGTGCAGTCGAGCACCACATCCGCTAGCATCACCTCAAGCTGCAGCTGTGCTTTGTCTAATCGCTTATTAAGAGCGCGAATTTGAACCATAGAATTAAGGTCAGTCAGTTGCTTTACAGTCGCTTTTGTTTTCGCAACTTGGAGGTCTTGTTCGCGATAAATGATCTGACGTTGTAGGTTACTGCTATCAACTTCATCGTCATCGACCACAACCAATTTACCAACTCCCGCTGATGCCAAGTACAAACTCGCTGCGCTCCCTAAACCACCACAACCGATGATCAGCACATGCGATTTGTTCAAACGCTCTTGCCCAATTTCGGCAATTTCAGGCAGAGCGACTTGGCGCTGATAGCGAAGAAACTGCTTATCCGTGAGCATGCTCGCCTCTCTTGTTATGCGCCAATTCACTATTCTGATCAGTAAACGTTAGCTGTCTTTCCTTCATCAGTTGTGCGAAGAACTCGATGACGGACTGAGGTGATTCTGCCAACGTAATAGCACGCACAACTGCCAAACTAGAAACACCTGTTTGCCAAACTTGGTCTGCATTAGATTGGTCAATACCACCAATCGCGACCGTCGGAAAGCCAAGCACATGGTCACTAACTGCTTTGTCTTTTGAAGGACGGAAAGTAGCCTCTGTATTTGTATAAGGAATGCTATCAATCAGCTTTTGATACAGAGTCAAGCGCACCAAGCCTTGTGGTTTCGATGGCATCTGTTTTGTGGTGGTTGGAAAAATATGCCCTAGCGCGATGTAGCTAGGATGAATTTGTACGATGCGTAGTAGCTCATAATAACCATGGGTAGAAAGACCAAGACGAATGCCGGCTTTAGTTAGCTGAGCCAAATTCGATTCTTCTATGTCTTCTTGTCCTAGGTGAACGCCATAAGCGCCATGCTTGATTGCCAACTGCCAATAGTCATTGATGAACACTTGTGCTTGATACTGACGACCTAGCTCAATTGCTCGAATGATCTGTTGTTCTAAATCGGCTTGTTGTGGGTTCTTGATTCGCAGTTGAATAGTATTGATGCCTAGTGGCAGTAGACGCTCAATCCAAGCAACATCATCAACAACTGGATAGAGCCCCAGACTTTGCTTAGTTAGAGTTGGAAAGCTAACGCTCTCGCCTTGTGCAGACCAACCAACTTGAATACCTAGTCGGTTATCCTCCAGTACAGGTGTGGGGAAATTATCAAATTGGTCAGCCCACTGAGTAGTTCGTCCCTCGTCAAGGTTGTCATGCAATAGTGTTTCACGTGAAACATTCGCTTGTTGAGTTAGCATTCCTCGAGCAAGTGTTAACGCATCTTCGATAGGAAAATCGAGTACTGTCAGCGTTACTATCCAAGCAAGGTGATGTTCGGGATCTAGCATTGCGTTGAATTTGGACTTAACGGAAAGCGCTCTCACTTCGTTGTTAATGGGGTGACGCCAGATATCAAGCTGAAGCACTTTCTCCTTTTCATCGGATACCTGCGTATCAGCAATGCCAATATAAATCGCTTTCGACGGTTGCTTAGCACACGCTTCTACCGATAAAGCAGAGCGGTAATAGAGCACAAATGAAGTCTCATGCTCAGAGTCATAACCATCAGTAAGATCTGTCGTTATGCGTGTGGTCTGTTGGTCGCGAACAAGCTGAATAGATTGAGTTGGGCTCACACCCAACTCAATGTCTTCGATACTAAAACCCTGTTCTTTCGCCAACAACAAACATTGTTGAACTAAACCTGTTAGTTCAATCAATGATGACGGAATAAGGATTTTGCTCATTAGTCACTTACCTCGGCATGTGCTGCTGGGTGGTATAGCTCGGAGCCTGTATCTCTAAATTCTTGCGATTTCTGACGCATCCCCTCAAGAGGATCATCCAGCATTTTGATCGATATAGCTTGGTCCGCAGCAACTTGCTCTGTGTCTTTCGCATACTCTCGTACCTCTTGCGAGATCTTCATCGAGCAGAACTTTGGTCCACACATCGAACAGAAGTGAGCAACTTTGCCGGACTCTTGAGGCAAGGTTTCATCATGGAAAGCACGAGCAGTATCTGGGTCGAGCGACAAGTTAAATTGGTCTTCCCAACGGAACTCGAAGCGAGCTTTAGAAAGCGCATTATCACGAACTTGTGCACCAGGATGTCCCTTCGCCAAATCAGCGGCGTGCGCAGCAAGCTTGTAAGTGATCATGCCTACTTTCACGTCTTCTTTGTTTGGTAAACCAAGATGCTCTTTAGGAGTTACGTAGCAAAGCATTGCACAACCATACCAACCAATCATGGCAGCGCCGATGCCTGAAGTAATATGGTCGTAACCGGGTGCGACGTCTGTCGTCAATGGACCAAGGGTATAGAAAGGAGCCTCATGACAGTGCTCTAACTGCTCTTCCATGTTCTCTTTGATCATATGCATTGGAACATGACCAGGGCCTTCAATAATCACCTGTACGTCGTATTCCCACGCAACCTTGGTCAATTCGCCAAGAGTACGAAGCTCTGCAAATTGCGCTTCATCGTTAGCATCAGCAACCGAGCCAGGACGCAGACCATCACCAAGAGATAGTGCGACATCGTACTTAGCACAGATTTCACAGATCTCTCGGAAATGGGTGTATAAGAAGCTTTCTTGGTGGTGCGCTAAACACCATTTCGCGATGATAGAACCACCACGAGAGACGATACCAGTCACACGTTTTGCTGTCATTGGAACATAACGAAGTAGTAAACCGGCATGGATAGTGAAGTAGTCAACGCCCTGCTCTGCTTGCTCGATCAGAGTATCGCGCATCACTTCCCAGTTAAGGTTTTCAGCAACACCATTCACTTTCTCAAGTGCTTGGTACATTGGTACGGTACCGATCGGAACCGGACTGTTACGTAGAATCCACTCGCGAGTTTCGTGGATGTTACGTCCAGTAGAGAGATCCATAACGGTATCTCCACCCCAACGTGTCGCCCAAACGAGCTTCTCTACTTCTTCCTCAATCGAAGAAGTGACCGATGAGTTACCGATGTTGGCGTTCACTTTGACCAAAAAGTTACGTCCAATGATCATTGGTTCGGATTCTGGGTGGTTAATATTGGAAGGGATAATAGCGCGACCTTCGGCGACTTCTTTACGCACGAATTCGGCGGTAATATCTTTTGGTAGGTTCGCTCCGAAGCTTTGACCCGGATGCTGTTGATTCAGCACTTCATCGCGATACTTGGCACGCCCCATGTTTTCACGCAGCGCGATATATTCCATTTCTGGGGTAATAATACCTTTGCGAGCATAGTGCAATTGGGTCACACAATGGCCATCTTTGGCACGTCGAATACGTGGTAGATTACCGTAACGAAGATCGTCTAGTGTTTCGTCTTCTAAGCGTTCTTTGGTGTACACCGAGCTTACTTCATCAAGTAGCTCAGTATCGGCACGCTCTTCAATCCACCCTTCTCTCAGCTTAGGTAAGCCGCTATAGAGGTCTATGGTGTGCTCTGGATCTGTGTATACACCCGAGGTATCGTAAACGCGTACTGGCTCATTAGGTTCGAAAATAGGCGCTTCTTTTGTGCCTCCAATAAGGCTATCAGCGAGTGATATTTCACGCATTGGCACACGAATATCTGGACGTGAACCTTCTACGTAGACTTTGCTTGAATTGGGGTACGGTTGTACCGAGAGTGTATCAATGAACTGTTTTGCTTCCAGTCTCGCTTGTTTGCGACTCGACATAGCATTTTTCCTTGCTTTGTTATACTAGATAAAAAGTAATTGGATAAAAATGCTTGGCGGATAGATGCGACAAGAGGAGTCAAATTAAGGCTAGTTAAAGCTTACGATATTTGCCTGTAACAACATTCGACTTTTGATAGATCAACCAGAAAGAGCTCCGGTGTGAATATCTTCTCTTGTTCCCTTCGCAGATTCTAATCTGATCAGGTTCAACGGATCCCGAATTAACGGTCTCAGCCTTATGGCACTCCGACAAGTGATGTCAGTATATAAAAACGGCTTGGTGAAACCAAGCCGACCTGTTCAATTTTTAACTACTTTGCTAGCTGCGCATCAATAATTGAAAGCCTATCCACGCAGCTGAAATACTTAACACTACATTCAACAATACGTTCAACCCCATCTTAAAGAAAGCGCCCTGCTGCATAAGCAACACATTATCCATCGAGAAGGTGGAAAACGTCGTTAGTGCCCCTAAAAAACCCAAGCCAATCACTTGTCGCCAAGGTTCCGTTGCCAAAAGTTCATTATCGAAAGCTGCTATCAATAAGCCCATCATAAATGAGCCAACAACGTTAACGGTTAACGTACCATATGGAAAACCACGCCCCAATAAAATGACACAAAGTTCAGAAATTAAGTAACGAGAACATGCACCAAATGCACCACCCAATGCAATAAAACCCAAAACGGATAGTTGCCCCATAATTCCCCCAGAAAAGTTAATGGCGACATTGTAATCAAATTTACGGCAATAGTGATTATACAATCTTAGAATTCAGCAAAGTATAGCGCTTAAAACTTATCAAGATTTTAAAAGTTACAGGAGTCACTTTACTTCAATGTAACCCATCAAACCCGTCTTCATATGTTCAATTACATGACAATGGTACATCCAACGCCCTGGGTTATCTGCAACAAATGCCGCTTTCGCACTGCCGTTTTTTCCAAGTAAGACCGTATCGGTATGAAACGGTTCGTCGAGTTTTTTACCATCTAACTCAAGAACCTTAAATGTGTGTCCATGAAGATGAATAGGATGATGATATTGGGTGACGTTCTTTAGGTTGAAGATATAGGTTTTTCCCATCTCCAATGTTGAAAGCGGCGCTGGAATATTATCTTTGCTCATTCCCTCCCAAGCCCGTTTGTTCATCAGCCAGAACTTAGGTATCGCTTTGCCCGATTTATCAGCAGGAGTGATCGCCCCCTCCCACTCAAACACATAATCGATTTGCTCTGCATTTTTCAAATCGAGAGCTGGCACAGGGTTGAGAGGTAATAAAGGCAGTTTCTGGTTGCTCGGCAAGTCAGACTCAACAACGTCAAACTCGCACAAAGGGAATGGGAAGCGTCCTTTCATTTGACGCACATAAACACGTGTTCCAGCCTTCGGAGCAATCAATCCGATATCTAACCTCATTCCCGGACCAATTTTGTGCTGAGTGAGCTTATAAGGCGCTTTAACAGGATTACCATCAATAGCAATAACCCAAGCCTCTGCACCTTCAATAGCGATCGGGTAAGTAATGGTATTATCGACATTAGCAATTCTTAATCGCGTAGTGGCATTCTGCTTCAGCGTATAAACAGGTTCATGCACGCCATTGACGCTACTCCACTCTCCGGGAGTCCCCATACGAGCGCTCAAGCGCGGCACCATAAGGTTCTTCCACTGACCTAGTTTGTCTAAATGCCAATGCTTGAGGACGACTTCATGCTCTTCATCAAACTGAACCGGCTCTGCCTCTTCAACGACAATTAGCCCGACTAAGCCCATACCAAGCTGCTTCACACTATTCATATGTGGGTGATACCAAAATGTACCCGCATCTGGTGGTGTAAATTCATAAACGAATGTTTCACCTGGCATGATAGGCTGCTGGCTCAAGAAAGGGACACCATCCATTTCAATAGGAATTCGCAAGCCATGCCAGTGGATTGTAGTCGGCTCTGAAAGCTTGTTAGTAAACCGAATTATAACTTTCTCGCCTTGGCGACAATGAATCGTAGGCGCTGGAATCGAACCATTAAATGCGAGTACGTCTGTGTTAAACCCAGGGATCAATTCTGCAGTAGAAGGCTCTGCAGTGATATCGTATATATATTGCCCCTGCTTATTCGTGCTCCTAGATAGAGAACATGTAGGTAGAACGGTAAGCGCGGAGATTGCTAAGGATGATTGAAGAAAGCGTCGACGAGATATATCCATACATAGTTACTCATTAATCCAGATCGGTTGAGTGTAACTAAATATAAATAGTGATTCCCCTTTATTATCAAAATTTCGGGCCACTGATCATTACAGCTAACTGTAGTTTCGTTCGTTCAGTAGATTAAATGCTGCCAAAGTACAGCAGAAAGCCATACTTACGGGATAAGAGTAGAAATAAGCTGTAATAATGAGAAGAAACCAGATACAAAAAAGGCTCTGACCTAAGTCAGAGCCTGATATGTGGCAGGGGTGGAGAGATTCGAACTCCCAACACGCGGATTTGGAATCCGCTGCTCTGCCAATTGGAGCTACACCCCTATAGAATTTTCATATTCTAGATTTGACAAAACCTCGCATAAGCGAGGTTGTCGATATTAAGTGGCGGAGTGGACGGGACTCGAACCCGCGACCCCCGGCGTGACAGGCCGGTATTCTAACCAACTGAACTACCA
>NZ_JAWOQO010000002.1:0-34582 GCF_033337345.1 Vibrio sp. YT-18
CAAGACGGTAAACTGCAAATCTTTGCTGGCAACAACAAAGTCGAAGGCGAAGTCGAGTTTTCAGGCGGCCTATCTGGTGAGCTAGGTTTGGGCGAAGGTAAAAAAGTGACGGTAGATACTATTGACGTAACCTCAGTCGGTGGCGCACAAGAATCTGTTGCTATCATCGATGCGGCACTGAAATACGTAGACAGCCACCGCGCAGAGCTGGGTGCATTCCAGAACCGTTTCAACCATGCAATCAGCAACTTGGACAACATTAACGAGAACGTGAATGCGTCGAAGAGCCGTATCAAAGATACTGACTTCGCGAAAGAAACGACTCAAATGACCAAGTCACAAATTCTATCGCAAGCGTCAAGCTCAATCCTTGCGCAAGCGAAACAAGCGCCAAACTCAGCGCTAAGTCTGCTAGGTTAATTTCAAACCTAAGACGAGAACCTCATTGGCTCGTGGTGAGAGATGAGCGAGTAAACCCAGCTTCGGCTGGGTTTTTTTCTGTCTTTTGGGGCCCCAGGATTTCTGCGAATCACGACATTAGAGCTTCATCACATTTCAGTAAGCCAAAGAAAATAATCGCAAAAAATTGAAAATTTCTCCTAAAGGATATGCATACGTCGCCGTTAAAGGGACTGAGAGAAATGAGATGTACCTAAGTGAGGTGAGAGACACGACGGTACATTCACTAAAGCCTTAAGGAGATCAATTATGGCGATTAACGTTAATACTAACGTTTCTGCGATGACTGCACAGCGTTACCTAAACCAGGCAGCTGACGGTCAACAAAAATCAATGGAGCGTTTGTCTTCGGGTTATAAAATCAATAGCGCGAAAGACGATGCTGCAGGTCTACAGATTTCAAACCGCTTGAATGCACAAAGCCGTGGCCTAGACATGGCAGTGAAAAACGCAAACGACGGTATTTCTATTGCACAGGTTGCTGAAGGTGCAATGAATGAATCTACCAACATCCTACAACGTATGCGTGATCTTTCGCTTCAATCTGCGAACGGTTCTAACTCAAAAGCAGAACGTGTAGCGATCCAAGAAGAAGTAACAGCGCTAAACGACGAGCTAAACCGTATTGCTGAAACTACCTCTTTCGGTGGTAACAAGCTTCTAAACGGTACTTACGGTACTCAATCTTTCCAAATCGGTGCGGACTCAGGTGAAGCAGTGATGCTTTCTATGGGTAACCTACGCTCAGACACTTCAGCAATGGGTGGTAAGAGCTACGCAGCAGAAGAGGGTAAAGACGCATCTTGGACTGTTGGTGAGAAAACAGAGTTCAAAATGAGCTACACCAACAAGCAGGGTGAAGAGAAAGAGCTATCAATCAGCGCTAAGCAAGGCGATGATATTGAACAGCTAGCGACATACATCAACGGTCAAAACGATGATGTAAAAGCCTCTGTTGGCGAAGATGGCAAACTACAAGTATTTGCTTCTTCTCAAAAAGTTGAAGGTGATGTTGAGTTTTCTGGCAACCTAGCAGACGAGATCGGCTTTGGTGGTCCGAAAGACGTAACAGTGAAAGACATCGACGTAACCACAGTAGCTGGCTCTCAAGAAGCAGTAGCGGTTATCGACGGCGCTCTTAAGTCCGTAGACAGCCAACGAGCTTCACTCGGTGCTTTCCAAAACCGCTTCAACCACGCAATCAGCAACCTAGACAACATTAACGAGAACGTTAACGCGTCTAAAAGCCGTATTAAAGATACTGATTACGCGAAGGAAACCACTGCGATGACTAAGTCGCAAATTCTTCAGCAAGCAAGTACTTCAATCCTGGCTCAAGCGAAGCAGTCTCCATCTGCAGCGCTAAGCTTGTTGGGCTAAGTGGTAAACCCAGCCTGAGGTCAACACCTTAGTGCTGGGGCACCAAAGCGATAGGTTCTATCGTTAGCCCATAAGGTGGAAGGGAGATTGTAATGGATATATCCTCCTACGCATCGAACATCCAGCCTTACGGCACGCCAAATGGCACAAAGTTTGCAAATAAAAATGGCAATGATATAGGCACGTCTAGCCCAGCAAATTCAAATGGTGAGATTTCGCCGCAAAAAGCGAAAAACACCGAATACGATTTCTCTGTTCAAGCTGCGCTCGAGATGGCTGAAAGCCGTCAAGAACTGAACAAAGAAGAACGTGAAAAATTGGTCGCGCAAATGAATGAATTTGTCACGTCCATAAACAAAGGAGTCGCATTTCGAGTGGATGAAGAATCCGGACGAGATGTGGTGACGATTTATGAAGCCAATACCGGTGACGTGATTCGTCAAATTCCTGATGAAGAAATGCTAGTGGTATTGCGTCGCCTAGCTGAGCACACAGCCAACAGCGGGTTGTTGACTGAAAAAGTGTAAGTCGTTTTTAGAGGTGATTTGATGAGTTTAGGCCCTTTGGGGATGTCTGGCGGCATGGATATTAATTCCATGGTCAGCAAAATTGTGGATGCCGAACGCGTACCAAAGCAGCAACGCATCGACAACGAACGCACGACAATTAATGCCAGTATCAGTGCTTACGGACGACTCAGAGAATCATTGGATACGATGAAAAATCTCATGGCGAACTTTCGTCAGGAGAAAGCATTTGCCGTTCGCACCGTCGAAACGACCAATGACAATATTGTATCTGCCACGGCAACCACAGATGCTATCGCTGGCAAATATGCTATCGATGTGTTGCAGCTTGCTCAGAGCCATAAAGTCGCTTCTGACGTATTGCCAGAAGACGCAAAATTTGGCCCTGGTAAGCTGCAGATTTCGCTTGGTGATGAGCGTTTTAATATCGATGTTCGTTCCCGATCTAAGCTCATCGATGTCGTACGTGGCATCAATGGCGCTAAAGATAACCCTGGCGTTCGTGCATCTCTTATTAACGACGTCGAAGGTCCACGCCTTATCCTTGCTTCTAACCTCTCTGGTAAGGATCATCAAATCAGAGTCAGTGTGGAGGCAGAAAAAGGCAACCCTCTTAAATATTTCGAATACCAAACACTTGAAGACCGCGTCAACGCGCTTGAAGAAGCTCGTTCAGCGGCGGAAGATGTCTTAGGTCCTCTTAAATTTCCGGAACAACCAGCAGAAGAGCTGGATGCAAACGGCAATCCTCTACCTCCAGAAGAGCAAAAAGCGGCAGACGATGTACAAGATGATGCATCGCAAGCGCCAATCTCTGCGGCGGGTGCAGAAGCAGCCAAAGCTGGTCAAGAAGCCATTGATGAAGCCAACCGACGCGCGAGTTTACGCCCTGAAGACAGAATTCCAGGGTGGACAGAAACTGCGTCAGGTACTTTGTTGGACTCTTATGAAGAACCAGAGCTTGAACTCGACGAAAAGGCAATAGAGAAGGCACCAGATGTACCAGGCTGGAATAATGCCGCATCGGGCACCCTAACCGATTCTTACGTTACGACGAAAGAGGCTAAGCAGCTTCTTGAGCAAGAAAAAGCGGAAATCGAGCAAAAAATTGCGAGTGAAAAGCAAGCGTTAGACGAAAAAGTGGCACGTGGTGAACTTTCCGAAGCGCAAGCTAAGCAAATTCATCGCGCTAAACTTGATCCTCAAGAACGTGAGCGTCTGGAAAAAATTGATGAAGCAGAAGCGAAAATCGCAAAGGCACAATCTGCTTTTGAAGAATACCTTGGGATGACAGAAGTACAAGCAGGGCAAGATTCAGAAGTTCTGCTTGATGGCGTGGCAAAGCTATCTAGCCACAACAATGTGATTGAAGATGCGATCGAAGGTGTTGATTTAACACTAAAAGGCAAATCAGAACCGAATAAACCGCCTGCTGAAATTGGTGTCGAGTACGACCGTCAAAGTGTACGCAACGATATCGAAAACTTTGTGGCAGCGTATAACTCGTTTTATCAAACCTCCCAAGCGTTGGCGAGTGTGGATCCGGTAACTGGTCAAAAAGGGCCGTTGTCAGGTGACAGCACCGTACGCAGTGCAGATTCACGATTAAAATCGGTCTTTTCTACTCGAATCGATAAGGCGCCTGAAAACCTAAAGTCCTTAACAGAATTTGGCATTACGACCACACGTCAAGGCACCCTAGAAATCAACTATGACATGCTAGATCGCCAGTTGAACAATAACTTCAACGAGTTAGAAAAGTTCTTCGGTGGCAACACAGGTTTTGCTAAACGAGTAGAAGATGCGATTCACGGTATCACAGGTATTACAGGCAGTATTCGTACTCGAGAAAAAAGTCTCACAGAACAAAATTACCGTTTGAGTGACGATCAAGCGGCATTAGATCGCCGCATGGAAAGCCTAGAGAAGCGTACTCATGCGAAGTTTACCGCGATGCAAGATGCGACCGGTAAAATGCAGGGCCAGTTGGGCGCTTTGATGAGTGCGTTGGGTTAATAAATGCAAAAAGAACTCATGGAAATTAGTGATATAGATCAACTAATTACGCAAGAATTAGAAAAAATTGATTTTAATGCTGAAGAAATTCTTCGCTTGGTCGATATCAGGGAACGGTTATTGCAAAACCTGTTACCAATTATTCATCAAAATCCTTTGGTTAAGCAGGATGCAGAGTGGCAAGCATTGCTAACTCGTACCAAAAGAATTGTCGAGCTGATGCAATCGGAAACGTCAAAGGTCGGAAAAGAGCTCCATAAGTTTCGTTATGGCCAGCGTTCACTTCAGCAGTACAAAAAATTTATTTAAAAGAGGATTACTATGCGCGGTTCTTTGCAAGCATACAAAAAGGTATCAGTCGACAGCCAGCTTAGCGCGGCTTCTCCGCACAAAGTCATTCAAATGCTTATGGCTGGTGCGATTGAGCGCCTTATTCAAGGTAAAGCAGCCATGCAAGCAGGCAATATTCCAGCAAAAGGTGAGCGCTTGGGTAAAGCGTTAGACATCATTATCGCGCTACGCAGCTGTCTATCTATGGATGACGGTGGTGATATTGCTTCAAACTTAGATTCACTGTATGAGTTTATGATCACGCAAATTTCTGCTGCTAACCATCAAAATGAGCCTCAGCTGATCGATGACGTTATCGACATTATCCGTGAGATCAAGTCCGCTTGGGACCAAATCCCAACAGAGTTTCATAATCTTACCGCTGCTGAAGTTGGTATTTAATAGTCAAAACAATGCGTTAAGATACTAGACGAATATATTTGTCAATTGCGCAACGAGTTGTGTAGCAAAGTTTCTATCAAGCTCACACCTCTCCATTGCTTGGTTGCCTTATTTTTATATTCAAATAAAATAGAAGCCATTAGTAGCCCTAATGGCTTTTTTGTTGCTGATTTTCCTATTTTGTCTATCGTAAATTGAGTGTGGTGGTTCTGCCTTCTTTAGCACCCAATTGCGCAAATCAAGGTTTGGCCGCAACGCACCTAAAATAAAGGCAATCATTCTTACTTATGCATGGTTTGGCAAAGCTGCTTGTAATTGATGATGACGCATCAAGTCGTTTAAATTTAAGCAATATATTGGAATTTGTTGGAGAAAATTGCGAAGCGGTCAGTTCTGATCAGCTCAGCGATGTTGATTGGTCTAGCGTATGGTCGTGCTGTATTGTTGGTAATATTCCAGCAGGTCAAGCGGCGAGTACGGTTATCTCTCATTTAAACAGCGCTTACCACATCCCTCTTCTAGTCATGGGCCGTTTTCCTTTGCCTGTTGATGATCTTCCAAATTTTGTTGGTGAACTAGAGCTGCCGCTTAATTACCCACAGCTTAGTGAAGCGTTACGCCACTGCAAAGATTTTCTGGGGCGAAAAGGAGTGAATGTTGTTGCTAGTGCACGCAAAAACACGCTTTTTCGCAGCTTAGTTGGTCAAAGTAGAGGTATTCAAGAAGTTCGACACCTGATTGAGCAAGTATCAAACACAGAAGCAAACGTGTTGATCTTAGGTGAGTCCGGTACGGGTAAAGAAGTTGTTGCGCGTAACATCCACTATCATTCTTCATACCGCGATGGCGCATTTGTACCTATTAACTGTGGTGCAATACCGCCTGAGCTCCTAGAAAGCGAATTATTTGGTCACGAAAAAGGCGCGTTTACTGGTGCGTTAACTGCCCGTAAAGGTCGATTTGAGCTCGCAGATGGTGGCACTATCTTTCTTGATGAGATTGGCGATATGCCAATGTCGATGCAAGTAAAGTTGCTTCGTGTATTGCAAGAACGCTGCTTTGAACGTGTAGGTGGCAATAGTACCATCAAGGTAAATGTTCGAGTTGTGGCGGCGACACACCGTAATCTAGAAAATATGATTGAAGAAGGCACGTTCCGAGAAGACTTGTTCTATCGTCTGAACGTGTTTCCAATTGAGATGCCAGCGCTGAAAGAGCGCAAACAAGATATACCATTGCTGCTGCAAGAACTGATGACACGTTTAGAGGCGGAAGGCGGACAACCTATCTGCTTTACACCTCGTGCAATCAACTCACTGATGGAGCATAACTGGCCGGGCAACGTACGCGAGTTGGCTAATCTTGTTGAGCGAATGATTATTCTGTATCCAAATAGCTTGGTGGATGTAAACCATCTACCAACCAAATATCGCTACAGTGACATCCCAGAGTTCCAACCAGAGAGCAATCCATTTGTTTCGGTGGAAGAGCAAGAGCGTGATGTATTCCAAGATATCTTCTCTGAAGATTTTAGCTTTGAAGATCAAGACGACCTTGATCACAGCATGAACGCCCCGCAAGCGCTGCCACCGGAAGGGGTTAATTTGAAAGAGCTGCTGGCTGATTTAGAAGTTAATATGATCAGCCAAGCATTAGAAGCGCAGGGTGGCGTTGTTGCAAGAGCGGCCGACATGCTGGGTATGCGACGTACTACGCTGGTGGAAAAAATGCGTAAGTACAACTTACAGCGCTAGGTAAAGTGAAGTTTTAAGACGATATCTGAATAATCACTTGGGCTGGTTAACATCGCTTTTCTGGCATCCAAAACCGTTATCTCTGAGTGTCAACTTATTGTCGATAGCTTAACGTCCTGATAAATATGAAAAATAGCTTGGTACGCTAATTGCTTACCAAGCTATTTTAGTTTTAGCGGCGATATTTCGACAGGCAGTAATGGATAACAACACCAATCAATCCCATTTAGATTCCGTAGAGAATCAGGTTGAGCGCTACAAACAGGTGCTCGATGTGATGCCTGCTGGAGTGATTTTGCTCGATACGTACGGAGTAGTCCGTGAAGCAAATCCAGAAGCGCACCGAATTCTTGAGATTCCACTGGTTAACGAAAAATGGTTCAACGTTATCCAGGCGGTGTTTGACCCACGTGAAGATGATGGCCACGAAGTTTCATTACGTAATGGCCGTAAAGTTCGACTCGCCATCTCGGCGTCCACAACAGGTCAATTGATCCTGATTACCGATTTAACCGAAACCCGTTTACTTCAAGCTCGTGTCAGTGATTTACAGCGCTTATCGTCGTTAGGACGTATGGTTGCGTCGCTTGCTCACCAAGTAAGAACGCCGCTGTCGAGCGCTATGTTATATGCATCCAATTTGGGAGCGCCAAATCTTCCTCCAGCGACAAAAGATCGCTTCCAAACCAAATTAATGGATCGACTGCACGATTTGGAAAAGCAGGTTAATGATATGCTGCTTTTTGCTAAAGGTGGTGATAATAAAGTCATTAAGCCATTTACGATTGCCCAGTTGGTAGCGGAATATCAGCCGATGGTCGAAACCGCGCTAAAAAACAACAGTATTGATTACTGCCTAGAAGTGGAAGAAGAACAAACTGAGCTACTAGGCAATGCGAACGCCATTGCATCTGCATTAAGTAATCTGGTCATGAATGCGATTCAAATGTCTGGTAAAGAATCGCAAGTCGATATTTTTTTCCGCCCGGTAAATGGTGAGTTACGCATTTCTGTGCAAGACAGCGGACCGGGTGTGCCCGAAGAACTGCAAGCCAAAATCATGGAGCCATTTTTTACCACACGTTCTCAAGGAACTGGATTAGGGTTGGCAGTTGTTCAAATGGTTTGCCGTGCCCATGACGGTCGATTGGAACTTATTTCAGAGCAGGGTGATGGAGCCTGCTTCACCATGTGCATTCCGCTAGAGCGAGTGCAAACAGAAGCGCAATAAGCGGCTTTTGGTAATAACAATTTCTGGAGAATCATAATGGCGCAAAGCAAAGTGCTGATCGTAGAAGACGATGAAGGTCTTCGTGAAGCCCTAGTCGATACTCTGGCTCTGGCAGGGTATGAGTGGTTGGAAGCGGACTGTGCTGAAGATGCACTGTTAAAGCTGAAATCGAATACGGTTGATATCGTCGTTTCTGATGTGCAAATGGCGGGTATGGGTGGTTTAGCTCTGCTCAAAAGCATCAAGCAGAATTGGCCTAACTTACCAGTATTGCTAATGACGGCGTACGCCAATATTGAAGATGCCGTGTCGGCAATGAAAGACGGCGCGATTGACTACATGGCGAAACCATTTGCACCAGAAGTATTGCTGAACATGGTCAGTCGATATGCACCGATCAAAAGCGATGACAATGGTGACGCGGTCGTGGCAGATGAAAAAAGTCTGCGTCTACTTGCGTTGGCCGATAAAGTGGCACGTACAGATGCGAATGTTATGGTGCTAGGTCCTAGTGGCTCAGGTAAAGAAGTGATGTCGCGCTATATTCACAACGTGTCAAATCGTAAAAATGGTCCTTTTGTCGCAATTAACTGTGCCGCGATTCCTGACAATATGCTCGAAGCAACACTGTTTGGCTATGAAAAGGGCGCATTTACTGGTGCTGTTCAGGCATGCCCAGGAAAGTTCGAACAAGCACAAGGTGGCACAATCTTACTTGATGAAATCAGTGAGATGGACTTGAACCTGCAAGCGAAGTTGTTGCGTGTTTTGCAAGAGCGAGAAGTAGAGCGCCTAGGCAGTCGCAAAAGCATCAAGTTAGATGTTCGTGTGTTAGCGACGAGTAACCGTGATCTTAAGCAATACGTGTCAGAAGGAAACTTCAGAGAGGACTTATATTACCGCCTGAATGTATTCCCAATTGCGTGGCCTGCACTTAAAGAACGTAAAGGCGATATTGCACCGCTTGCCAAGCATCTTGCTGAGCGTCATTGCAGCAAAATGGGCATGCCAGTGCCTCAATTCTCGACCGTTGCGTTAGAAAAACTATTGCAATACCCTTGGCCGGGTAATGTTCGTGAATTGGATAACGTGGTTCAACGAGCGCTGATATTAAGTGAAAATGGCGACATCGATGCAGAGCACATTTTGCTCGAGGGCGTAGATTGGCAAGATGCCAATAGCTTGCAACACGTGGTGCAAAATGCAGATATGGTCGTGCCCAATGTTAAGCCAGTTGCTCAAGCTGAGAGTGTCAGCCGCCCAGTAACTGGTGGAGAAGGCTTAGGCAGCGAGCTGCGCGATCAAGAATACGCCATTATTTTGGAGACTTTGGTTGAGTGTAATGGTCGACGCAAAGAAATGGCGGAGAAACTGGGTATAAGCCCTCGAACCTTGCGCTATAAGCTTGCCAAAATGCGTGATGCTGGTATAGATATCCCGAATTAACACAGACAACGGCCATAAGACGAAAAGTGTAAGTAAATTGATTGCTAATGTCTTATGGCACGTTAATTGCTGTGTCAATAATCAGTTTTGTTAATAGTCAATCTTTTGGCTTAGAGGTGCTAATGAAAATTGATGGTATTCAGGCAGAAATGCGCGCCATGATGGTAGAAGCAACCAATACGGCTCCTACTGCAAGTGGGGCGAAAGTTGGAGCGGATTTTAACGATCTCCTAACTAAAGCCATCAATAACGTGAACACACTTCAAAAAGCATCTGGTGATTTACAAACCCGTTTTGATCGTGGTGATGCCGATGTATCCCTTTCTGACGTTATGATCGCTCGTAACAAGTCTAGTGTCGCTTTTGATGCGACGGTTCAAATTCGCAATAAACTCGTTGAGGCATATAAAGACCTCATGAACATGCCAGTGTAATTTAGGTAATAAGTGTGGCAGACAAGTCTACAGATTTAACCGTCACTGAAGGCGGCTCAGATGGTGCACTGGTAGCAAGTTCCGATGTGGATGTGGAGAGTCAAAATCCAGATCTAGAGGAGCGTAGTGCGTCAAAATTCGATATGGCAGTGGGCGACCTCGATTTACTTCGTCAGGTTGTGCTTGTGCTGTCGATATCCATCTGTGTTGCATTGATCGTGATGCTGTTCTTTTGGGTCAAAGAACCGGAAATGCGCCCACTTGGTGCGTATGAGACCGAAGAATTGATCCCCGTTCTGGATTATCTGGACCAGCAGAAAATCAATTATAAGCTTGATGGCAATACTGTTTCTGTTGAATCGAGTGAGTACAACTCGATCAAACTTGGCATGGTTCGTTCCGGCGTTAACCAAGCTACAGAAGCAGGCGATGATATTTTGCTGCAAGACATGGGTTTTGGTGTTTCACAACGTCTCGAGCAAGAGCGTCTCAAACTCAGTCGAGAGCGCCAATTGGCTCAAGCAATTGAAGAAATGAAGCAAGTTCGCAAAGCACGAGTGTTATTGGCACTGCCAAAGCACAGCGTGTTTGTGCGTCATAACCAAGAAGCGTCTGCGTCGGTATTTTTGACATTGTCGACAGGCACGAACCTTAAGCAGCAAGAAGTGGATTCTATTGTCGACATGGTAGCGAGTGCCGTGCCGGGAATGAAAACTTCTCGAATTACCGTCACAGATCAGCATGGCCGCTTACTCAGCTCAGGCTCCCAAGATCCTGCTTCTGCGGCGCGACGCAAAGAACAAGAATTAGAACGCAGCCAAGAGCAAGCGCTGCGCGAAAAAATTGATTCCGTACTATTACCGATTTTAGGTTATGGCAACTATACGGCGCAGGTTGATATCCAAATGGACTTCAGTGCGGTTGAACAAACCCGCAAACGCTTTGATCCAAACACCCCTGCGACCCGCAGTGAGTACGCACTCGAAGATTACAATAACGGTAACATGGTAGCGGGTATTCCGGGTGCGTTGAGTAATCAGCCTCCAGCGGATGCCTCAATTCCGCAAGATGTGGCTCAAATGAAAGATGGTTCTGTCATGGGGCAGGGTTCAGTTCGTAAAGAGTCCACGCGTAACTTTGAGCTAGATACCACCATCAGCCACGAGCGAAAGCAGACCGGGACGGTGGCTCGTCAGACCGTTTCTGTTGCGATTAAAGACCGTCGTCAAGTTAACCCTGATACGGGTGAAGTGACTTATACCCCAATGTCCGAATCTGAAATCAATGCCATTCGCCAAGTATTAATTGGTACCGTTGGCTTTGATCAAGGTCGTGGCGATTTACTGAATGTATTGAGTGTAAAGTTTGCTGAGCCAGAGGCTGAGCAGCTAGAAGAACCACCAATTTGGGAGCACCCTAACTTCAGTGATTGGGTTCGTTGGTTCGCAAGTGCATTAGTGATTATTGTGGTTGTGTTGGTTCTGGTTCGCCCAGCAATGAAGAAATTGCTTAACCCTACCAGCGATGATGAAGACGAAATGTACGGACCAGACGGCTTGCCGATTGGTGCGGATGGTGAAACTAGCTTGATTGGCAGTGACATCGAAAGCAGCGAACTGTTCGAGTTTGGCTCAAGTATTGATTTGCCAAACCTTCATAAAGATGAAGATGTATTGAAAGCGGTTCGCGCTCTGGTTGCGAATGAACCTGAACTGGCTGCTCAAGTAGTGAAAAACTGGATGAATGACAATGGCTAACGATATCGTACCTCAAGATGACAACGCCGCGGGAATGCCAGTAGAGCTGGATGTTTCAACCATTACTGGCGAAGAAAAAGCGGCAATTTTGCTACTGAGCCTTAATGAACAAGATGCAGCTGGCATTATCCGTCACCTAGAACCAAAACAGGTTCAGCGTGTTGGTAGTGCGATGGCTCGCGCGAAGGATCTCAGCCAAGACAAGGTATCTGCTGTTCATCGTGCGTTTTTGGAGGATATCCAGAAATACACCAACATTGGTATGGGCAGCGAAGACTTTATGCGTAATGCACTGGTTGCCGCTCTTGGTGAAGACAAAGCCAACAACTTAGTTGACCAGATCCTACTTGGTACGGGCTCAAAAGGCTTGGATTCTTTGAAATGGATGGACCCACGCCAAGTGGCGAGCATTATTGTCAATGAACACCCACAGATTCAAACTATCGTACTGTCTTATTTAGAAGCAGACCAATCTGCAGAGATTTTGTCTCAGTTCCCTGAGCGCGTGCGTTTGGATCTGATGATGCGTATTGCCAACCTTGAAGAAGTTCAGCCATCAGCATTGGCAGAGCTGAACGAAATCATGGAGAAACAGTTCGCGGGTCAAGCGGGTGCACAAGCAGCCAAAATTGGCGGCCTGAAAGCAGCAGCGGAGATCATGAACTACCTAGACAACAACGTCGAAGGTTTGTTGATGGAACAAATTCGCGATCAGGACGAAGACATGGCGACGCAAATCCAAGACCTAATGTTTGTCTTCGAAAACTTAGTCGAGGTGGACGACCAAGGTATTCAGAAGTTGCTGCGTGACGTACCACAAGACGTGTTGCAAAAAGCACTCAAAGGTGCAGATGACTCGTTACGTGAGAAAGTCTTCAAGAA
This sequence comes from Vibrio sp. YT-18, assembly GCF_033337345.1. Taxonomy (NCBI): domain Bacteria; kingdom Pseudomonadati; phylum Pseudomonadota; class Gammaproteobacteria; order Vibrionales; family Vibrionaceae; genus Vibrio; species Vibrio sp. YT-18. Next base: position 12,619 of record NZ_JAWOQO010000002.1, read on the forward strand.
CATGTCTAAACGTGCTGCTGATATGATGCGTGATGACATAGAAGCGATGCCGCCAGTACGAGTGGCAGATGTAGAAGCCGCTCAGAAAGAAATCTTAGCAATTGCCCGTCGAATGGCGGATGCTGGTGAGCTTATGCTATCTGGCGGTGCTGACGAATTCTTATAATTTCTATTGCTTCGCAATTATCCTATTGCGGAGCACCCTCACTTCTTAATCGAACACACAATAGGTAACCCATGGCTGGCGATAGAAAACGTGGATTTATCCGTCCTGATGAAGATGATTCGATGATCGAACCCCAACGTTGGGGGCTGCCTGATTATGGCGAGCCTAAAGCCAAACAAGCAAAACAAACCGCGTTCAACTATGACCCGGGATGGGTGCCGAATTTTGATGAGCCTGAAGAAGAGCAGCCACTTGCGCTAACCGAAGAACAAATTGAACTGATTAAGCAAGGTGCTTATCAAGAAGGCTTACATCAAGGTCAGGAAGCTGGCTTTAAGCAAGGTTACGACAAAGGTAAAGAAGAAGGGTTGCAAGCCGGCCATGCTGAAGGTCTTGAGCTCGGAAAAGCTGAAGGGGTGACTGCAGGGCAAGAATACATTCAGCAGCAAGTTGAAACCTTTATGAACTTGGCCAATCAGTTTGCTCAACCTTTGGAGTTGATGAATGCTCAGGTTGAAAAGCAGCTGGTGGATATGGTGCTCTGCTTAGTCAAAGAAGTGGTGCACGTTGAAGTACAAACCAACCCTCAAATTATTTTAGATACAGTGAAGCAGTCGGTTGAAGCGCTACCAATATCAGGCCACCCTATTACCTTGCACCTGAATCCAGAAGATGTCGCGATTATTCGTTCAGCTTATGGTGAAGAAGACCTTAATTGTCGCAACTGGACGTTAGTTGCTGAGCCATCGCTCAATCGAGGTGATGTCCAGATTGAAGCCGGCGAATCAAGCATTAATTATCGCATGGAAGAACGCGTCAAAAGCGTATTGCACCGCTTTTGTGGCGCAAACCGTCATCAAGAGGGTGAGTAATCCATGCAAGCACTCGCTGACCGCTTAAAAAGCTACAAAGTTGAAGGCCTTACGACGCGCCCTGTCGCCTCTGGCAAACTGGTGCGTGTGGTTGGGTTAACGTTGGAAGCAACCGGCTGTCGCGCACCAATTGGCAGTTTATGCTTAGTGGAAACCATGTCAGGTCAGATGGAAGCCGAGGTTGTCGGCTTTTCAGGTGACAACCTATTTTTAATGCCAAGCGAACAAATTACGGGCATTTTACCTGGCGCGAGAGTCACCCCTTTAACCAGTGACGCTGGTTTGCCTGTCGGCATGGAGTTACTTGGGCGCGTTATAGACGGGGTTGGGAATCCACTTGATGGACTTGGCCCTTTGTATACCGATCACCGTGCCTCTTTTAATGCCGAACCAATCAACCCATTGGCTCGAAAGCCAATTTCTGAACCGCTCGATGTTGGCCTAAAAGCTATCAATGGTTTGTTGACGGTCGGTAAAGGTCAGCGTATCGGTCTGTTTGCAGGTTCTGGTGTGGGTAAATCGGTCACGCTTGGCATGATGACGCGAGGTACCACCGCACAGGTTGTGGTCGTCGGCCTGATAGGTGAGCGTGGACGTGAAGTTAAAGAATTCATCGAAGAGATCTTGGGTGAGGACGGTCGTCGCCACTCAGTGGTGGTCGCGGCGCCTGCCGATGCTTCACCTCTAATGCGCTTAAAGGGGTGCCAAACGGCATTAACGATTGCTGAATACTTCCGGGACCAAGGGTTAGATGTTCTGCTATTGATGGACTCGTTGACTCGTTTTGCACAAGCACAGCGTGAAATCGCACTTTCTGTTGGTGAGCCGCCAGCGACGAAAGGTTACCCGCCTTCTGTATTTGCCAAGCTGCCAGCGCTGGTTGAGCGAGCGGGTAATGGAAGTGCCGAGCAAGGCTCGATTACGGCGTTCTTTACCGTGTTGACCGAAGGGGATGATTTGCAAGATCCGATAGCGGACGCATCGCGAGCTATTCTTGATGGCCATATTGTACTTTCTCGTGAAATGGCGGATGCAGGCCATTATCCGGCGATTGATGTCGAGAAGTCGGTGAGCCGTGTTATGCCGCAAATCACGACCGAAGAGCACGTTCTGATGTCAAAAGCGGTGCGACAGGTCTTGTCTATTTGTCGCAAGAATCAAGATTTGGTCTCGATTGGAGCGTACAAACCGGGTACCGATCCTGCTATTGATGGCGCATTTACTTTGAAACCGAAGTTAGACGAATACTTGCAGCAGAGCATGAAAGAATCGGTGCCATACGATATGTGCGTCAATATGCTTAGAAACATTTTGGGTGGGTGATAGCGCGTGAATAATGCGATGGAGTTTCTACTTGAGCAAACTAAGGATCGTGAAGACCAAGCTGTGCTTGCACTGAACAAAGCGCGTTCTGAACTCGAAGATTATTACCGTCAGGTTGAACAAATTGAAAAGTATCGGCTTGATTATTGCCAGCAACTCGTCGACCGTGGTCAGGCGGGCCTAACGGCAAGTCAATATGGACACTTAAATCGATTCCTTACCCAGCTAGATGAAACTTTATCTAAGCAAAAGCAAGCAGAAAGTCATTTCAAAGAGCAGGTTGAAAACTGTAAAGAATATTGGTTAACCGTGCGTAAAGAACGCAAATCCTATGAGTGGATGATAGATAAACGCGAAAAAGAGAAACAACTTGCTGAAGCTAAGCGCGAACAAAAGCAAATGGACGAGTTTTCCACCTTACTTTATAGTCGAAAACCACATCGTTTCTAAACGTTATCGGTTCGATATTGCATTACGGTGTTGCAGTTGACTACATCTCTACCGATTCAAGTAAGGTAACTTTGATTGAGTCTTGTTCAATTAGCTCAAATACCTTCGGTCGAATCTCGCGAACCCACCACTCGTTGTATGTTTTTTCGTAGAGAGCCTGGCGTGCTTGTTCATTGTCGAACTCTCTAAGCCAAACAAAATAGTCATGTCCATCATCACCAGTGTGGACGTAAGTATTCAGTACACGCATGCCTTGTGAGCGTTGATAGGGCAACAGTTCTTCCTTCATCCAACTTAGCCACTGTTCTGTTTTGCCTGCTCTGATTCTATATTGGCGTAATTCTGTGATCTTCAAAGTGATTCCTTAATTGTTAAGTCAAATGTCTGTTTACGCTTATCGTTTTTCAAAGTCAATCAAGTAGCTGTACATCATGTTAGGAACCAGGTTCTCGGATAGTACTGTTGATGTTTGTTCCATAAACATGCCATCTATTAGCTTACCGAGAATTGGCTCAATATTGTGGTGTGATTTTTGCATTTTAGCTGTCAGTGTCGGGTCTTTTTGACCTTTGTTTGCCGCCAGTATTGCTGTCTGTCAGCGATACGCTCAGAGCCACGAGAACGAGAGTTTCTAAATGAGTGTGAATTTGTCCCATGTATCTGCGACTACCAAGACGCCAGTTTCTGATGTGTCCGCTAAAGCGTCCGCAGAGAGCACTGAGAGCAAGGGATTTTTAGAAACGTTAACCGATGCATTTGCTGGTAAACAAAAGCCCGAAAAAGTAGCAACAGAATCGACAGTGGTTGAAGAAAAAGAAAGAGCGGATGTAGGCAGTACTTCTTCTGCTAACGTCTCGGACGAATTGTTGGCGCAAGAAAGCCAAGAATCCGTCAGTGACGGGACCCATGATTTTGATGAAATATCAGCAAACAAACCGAATGCAACCTTAAGTGAAGAAGCAAGTTTACAAAAGGCGAGTAACAGCACACCTTTGGAGAATGATGTTGAAGCTATTGAAAAAGTGAAATCAACATCAATCGATACGAGCAACCCATCAAATACAGTGGACGTAAAAAGCACGATGGGCGAAGGACAACAGCTTCTTGGTCGAATTGAACAAGCGAATCAAACCCTGAATGCGAGTAATGCATCCATCGATAGTGGCAAAGTTTTGCCTCAGAGCGCGAATTTAGTGCATTCGTTCCACGAGCAAGCAACCGTTTCGAAACACCTTGATGAGCTGGCTTTGAATGAAACGCCATCAGTTCATTCGCTTGAACAAGCACAGATGATCCCAGGACAAGACTTAGAGCCAATTTTAGATAAGAATGGTCAACCTATCGATGTCGACAAACTTTCGCCTGAGTTTGCTGCTTGGCAAGAGCTAGCGAAACAAGCCAGCCATCCGACGGCTAAGAGCGCAGTCAGTGGTGAAGTAGCTAATGATCTGTCGCCGTTGTTAACAGACGTTGATGGTTCCAACATCGACGCGCTTCCACGAGTCTCCTTGGATGAACTTGAAGTTATAGATACTAAGTTGGCGCAAGGAAAACCACTGACTCAGCAAGAAGCTCAGATCATTGAAGGGTTGAAACAAGGAAGGATCACGGCGGATATTCCTGAGCAAGACCTTGCCCAATTTGTTGCGCTCCCTAATGACATTAAACAGATTCTCGCAGAGCAACAAGTACAACATAATTTAACTCGCCAGGCTGGAGCTATGGCAGTGTCTCAGCAAATCCAGCATACAGCGGCTCAAGTACCCCAGCCACAAACTGCTCATAGTGGAGATAAAGTCGCATTATCTCCAACGCCCGATATGTTGATAGCCGCGCAAGTGCCGACGTCGCTTCAGGGTGTGAAAGACGGAGAGATTAGCCAGAAAGTGATGAACGCAGCATTGGCGACTGGTGCGCTAAAGGCGACTGCGGATAAACAAGATAAGCCGGACCTCCAACATGGCTTCGCTGGACAGCTTCAGGCTATGGCAGGTCAGCAAGGAATTAATGTGCAGCAACAAGCGCGTATTGATGCTGCACAACAAGCTCAGCTTCCGATGCAACTAACTAAAGAGCTAGCCAACGAGCAAGTTGCGGAAAAAGTGCAAATGATGATGTCGAAGAATCTGAAAAATCTCGATATTCGTCTTGATCCACCAGAGTTAGGTCGTATGCAAATTCGTATGACCATGAATAATGACGTTGCCAATGTACATTTTACAGTGAACAACCCGCAAGCTCGTGACATTATTGAACAGACGCTCCCTCGTTTGAGAGAAATGCTAGCGCAACAAGGTATGCAGCTGGCTGATTCTTCCGTCCAACAACAAAACAGTGGGCAACAGCAAGGTAGGTATACTGCTGAACAACATGCTCAAAGCGCGCAAAGTGGCGGTTTCTCTGGACAGTCCGAAGAGGGTTTTGAATCTGATGTCAATCTGGATTTGAATGTCGCTTCAAAGCGTGATGGAATTAGTTTTTACGCATAAAAGGCCGTTTAACGGCAATGGAATACGGTTACCAAGCAACTTACTAAAACGTCTTGGTAACTCAAAAGAACAATAAGAGACAAGAATGGCAGAAGAACAGTTACAAGGGGCCGATGCGCCGAAAGGAAAAAGCAAGTTACTTATCATCATCATCGCTGTTGTAGTATTACTACTTGGTGGCGGGGCAGCGGCATTTTTTCTAATGGGCTCTGATGAACCTGCTCAGGCTGAATCGTCTCAACAGGCTCAAGTGAAGGCATCGGATGCTGCGCCCATCGCGTATGTGAATCTTCCTCAGGCATTTGTATTTAACGTTACTGGGGATAGCCGCGATAGGTTGGTTCAAATTAAAGCGCAGTTAATGGTTCGCGGTGCAGAAAATGAAGAGTTAGCGCGGTATCATTCGCCACTGATTGAAAGCTCTATGCTATCAACGTTTGCTTCCGCGACGGTTGATCAATTGCGCTCTCCTACAGGACGAGTGGAATTGCGCGATCGTGCTTCCGAAGATATCAAAGCAGCGCTGAATGCTGCGGTCGGTAAGCCAGTGATTGAAAAAGTACTGTTTACAGATTTTGTTATTCAATAGGTAAAACGTGACCGATCTATTAAGCCAAGACGAAATTGATGCGCTATTGCATGGGGTTGACGATGTTGATGACGTCGATGAACCGATAGAAAACGACACTGAGGGTGCCGTCAATTTTGATTTCTCGTCGCAAGACAGGATCGTACGTGGTCGAATGCCGACGCTCGAACTTATCAACGAGCGCTTTGCACGGCACATGCGTATTAGTCTGTTTAATATGCTGCGTAAAACGGCAGAGGTGTCGATCAATGGCGTGCAGATGATGAAGTTTGGTGAATACCAGAACACATTGTACGTGCCAACCAGTTTGAACATGGTGCGTTTTCGTCCGTTAAAAGGCACTGCGTTGATCACCATGGAGGCTCGTTTAGTCTTTATTCTGGTAGAAAACTTCTTTGGCGGTGATGGTCGATTCCACGCCAAAATCGAAGGCCGTGAATTTACCCCAACGGAACGCCGCATCATTCAGTTGTTACTGAAAATTGTATTTGAAGATTATAAAGAAGCGTGGTCTCCAGTGATGGGGGTAGAGTTCGAATATCTCGACTCTGAAGTAAACCCAAGTATGGCAAACATTGTCAGCCCGACAGAAGTGATTGTCGTGAGTTCCTTCCATATAGAAGTTGACGGCGGTGGCGGCGATTTTCATGTCGTTATGCCTTACTCCATGGTTGAGCCTATCCGTGAACTATTGGATGCAGGTGTTCAGTCCGACAAGATGGAAACGGACGTTCGCTGGAGCTCAGCACTACGTGAAGAGATCATGGATTGTCCGGTTAACTTCCGCGTCAACTTGCTCGAAAAAGACATTTCTTTGCGTGACCTCATGGAGCTGCAACCTGGCGATATCATCCCGATTGAAATGCCAGAACATGCGACGATGTTTGTAGAAGACCTACCGACCTATCGCGTAAAAATGGGTCGTTCGGAAGACAAATTAGCGGTGCAAATTTCTGAGGAAATTGAGCGCCCACATGTCGTCAAAACAGATTTAGCTTTCTTAGGTAAAGACATCATGTCCGAGCTTGAGAGTGAAGACGATATAGACCATTAAGATACCTTATTAAATAGACATGCTATGGCATGAGTAAGGCGTAACACAGGATAGAAAAATGGAACCAAGTGACGATCAAAAGCTAGCAGACGAATGGGCAGCCGCTCTTGGCGAAGACCCGTCTGCCCCTTCTGTAGACGTAGATGAAGTATTGGCTGCGCCACTGGAAGAGCTAAAAGACACTTCAAGCCCAATTAGCGAAGATGAGCGTCGTAAACTCGACACTATTATGGATATCCCGGTGACGATTTCGATGGAAGTCGGTCGTTCTCAAATTAGCATTCGGAACCTGTTGCAGCTTAACCAAGGTTCGGTTGTTGAGTTGGATCGTCTAGCCGGTGAGTCGCTCGACGTATTGGTTAACGGTACTTTGATTGCTCACGGCGAAGTCGTGGTCGTCAACGATAAGTTTGGTATCCGTTTGACGGATGTGATCAGCCAAACTGAACGAATTAAGAAGCTGCGTTAAGATGAGTCGTTCAATCAAAATGCGATTGAAGCAAATCACTGGAGCACTGAGCTTAATGCTAAGTGCTCCTTATGCATTTGCTGCCGCACCAAATAATCTGGATCTTGCGACGACACTTGGCTCGCTTGTGCTTGTAATCGGCGTGATTCTTTTGCTGGCTTGGTTGCTGAAACGTATGCAAGTGCCAGCGATGGGACAACAAAAGGGCTTGCGTATAGTGAGTCAGTTGCCAGTGGGTACAAAAGAAAGAATCGCAGTAGTTCAAGTGGGTGAAGAACAGTTTTTGGTTGGGATTACTAGCCAATCGATCCAAACTTTAGCCAAGTTAGATAAGCCACTGAAAGAGGAAGAGTTGGCGACCAATGCTTTTGCGACTCAATTTAGCCAGCTGATCAAAAAACATGACAAAGGGTAATCCAATTCGTTTGCTCCTGAGTACGTTGTTACTTTTTGTCGGCGTGCTGTTTTCTTCATTTACCTTTGCTGAGGCAGAGGAGTCAGCGCTGCCAGATAACTTAGCCGATGGAAGTAGTGTTACAGTTCAGGCTATGCAAAGTGATACTGGTGCTAGCCGTGCTATGTCCGTTTCTAGTGGCGGTGGTATTCCAGCATTCACCATGACCACGAACCCTGATGGCAGTGAAGACTACTCGGTTACACTACAAATTTTAGCGTTAATGACCATGCTTGGCTTCTTGCCTGCCATGGTGATTCTGATGACCTCGTTCACTCGAATTGTGGTGGTGATGTCGATATTGCGTCAGGCAATGGGTTTGCAACAAACGCCTTCTAATCAGGTTATTATTGGTATTGCGCTGTTTTTGACCTTTTTTGTTATGTCTCCTGTCCTGAACGAAATCAACGACAAAGCTGTTCAGCCTTATTTGAACGAGCAAGTTACGGCGCGAGAAGCGTTTGATGCAGCACAAGCGCCAATGAAAGCATTTATGCTTAAGCAGACCCGAATCAAAGATTTGGAGACGTTCGTAACCATGTCTGGAGAGCAAGTCGAGAATCCAGAAGATGTGTCGATGGCGGTGTTGATTCCGGCTTTTATCACCTCAGAGCTAAAAACTGCATTCCAAATTGGCTTTATGCTCTTCTTGCCGTTTTTGATTATTGACCTTGTAGTCGCTTCGGTACTGATGGCAATGGGTATGATGATGTTGTCACCAATGATTGTTTCGTTGCCGTTCAAGTTGATGTTGTTCGTATTGGTCGATGGTTGGAACTTGATACTCTCGACACTTGCGGGCAGCTTTGCCCTTTAGATAAGCGCAGATAGAGGATAAGACATGACACCAGAAATGTTTGTCGAGCTTTTCCGTGAAGCACTTTGGATGGTGCTTATCATGGTCTGCGCTATTATCATCCCAAGCTTGCTTATCGGCCTTGTAGTCGCGATTTTTCAAGCTGCGACATCCATCAACGAACAAACGTTGAGCTTCTTACCGCGTTTGATTGTCACGCTTTTGGCCCTGATGCTGTTTGGGCATTGGATGACGCAAATGTTGATGGAATATTTCTATGGCTTGATTGAACGCTTACCTCAGGTGCTTTATTAGAGGCGCCTATGGAGTACCCCACTAGCGTTGTCTTAGATTGGATCGCAAACTACTTCTGGCCCTATGTTCGTATCTCATCCATGTTGATGGTGATGACAGTAACCGGGGCCCGATTTGTTTCGCCAAGAATCCGCCTTTACCTCGGTTTAGCCATCACTTTCGCTGTCATGCCAGCCATCCCCGCCGTACCTCAAGACATTGAGCTACTCTCGTTTCGTGGCTTCATGACCATTGCCGAGCAAATAATCATCGGCATAGCGATGGGTATGGTTACTCAATTTATGATTCAAACCTTTGTCCTACTTGGTCAAATATTGGGTATGCAATCAAGTTTGGGCTTTGCTTCTATGGTTGATCCCGCAAATGGTCAGAACACGCCATTGCTTGGCCAGTTATTCATGTTCTTAACGACAATGTTTTTCCTTGCCACCGATGGACACTTAAAAATGCTGCAATTGGTGGTGTTCAGTTTTAAAACTTTGCCGATTGGCTCCGGCTCGCTCAACGCGGTTGATTTCCGTGAAATGGCAGGCTGGCTTGGTATTATGTTCCAAACGGCATTGAGTATGTCTCTATCCGGCATTATTGCACTACTGACCATTAACTTGTCGTTTGGTGTAATGACCCGTGCCGCACCACAGCTGAATATCTTCTCGCTTGGTTTTGCTTTTGCTTTGATGGTGGGTCTATTACTTTGTTGGTACATACTGGCTGGTCTATACAGTCATTATGAAATGTTCTGGACAGTGGGTGAGGCGCAGATTTGTCGGCTTATTCGCTTGGAGTGCTAAGATTTGGCAGAATCAGACGGTCAGGAACGCACCGAAGAAGCCACGCCCCGACGGTTACAACAAGCCAGAGAAAAGGGGCAGGTCGCTCGATCTAAAGAGCTTGCATCAGCATCTGTGCTGATCGTTGGCGCCATTTCATTGATGTGGTTTGGCGAGGCGTTAGCACGTTCATTGTTTTCCATCATGAGCCGTTTATTTGATCTTCAACGAGAAGAGATTTTCGATACTGCAAAACTGTTTGATATCGCTTTGGGCGCGATGAGTGATTTGTTGTTCCCACTATTTTTGGTGTTAGCGACATTGTTTACCGCCGCCATGATTGGAGCAGCAGGTGTGGGAGGAATCAGTTTTTCTGCCCAAGCAGCCATGCCCAAGCTGTCGAAAATGAATCCGCTTAGCGGCTTAAAGCGAATGGTTGGCATGCAAAGCTGGGTAGAGTTGATCAAATCAATCCTTAAAGTGGTTCTGGTCACCGGTGTCGCCATCTATTTGATCCAAGCATCGCAGGCCGATCTGATTCAATTGAGCATGGATGTGTATCCGCAAAACATCTTCCATGCTTTAGATATTTTGCTGAACTTTATTTTGCTGATCAGTTGCTCGCTATTGATTGTGGTTGCCATCGATATTCCATTTCAAATTTGGCAGCACGCCGATCAGTTAAAAATGACCAAGCAAGAAGTCAAAGACGAATACAAAGAGACTGAAGGTAAGCCGGAAGTGAAAGGCCGTATTCGTATGTTGCAAAGGGAAGCGGCTCAACGTCGAATGATGGCGGATGTTCCTCAAGCTGATGTTATTGTTACTAACCCTGAGCACTTCTCGGTAGCGCTTCGTTATAAGCAGAAGACAGACCGTGCGCCAGTCGTAATCGCTAAAGGTACTGACCACATGGCGATGAAGATTCGAGAAGTCGCCCGCGAACATGACATTACGATTGTGCCCGCACCACCTTTGGCTCGTGCGTTGTACCACACGACAGAGCTCGAGCAAGAGATCCCCGATGGGTTATTTACTGCCGTCGCTCAGGTTTTGGCATTTGTATTCCAATTAAAGCAATACCGAAAACGAGGTGGACAGCGCCCGAAAATTCAAGATTATGATTTGCCAATCCCACCCGAACACCGCCATTGATACGAAAAGCGGTAAAGCCTTAAAAAAGCTTGTTTGATCAAAAGCTAAGCTCTATTTGAGTGTTTAGTCATTATTTTGGCGCTAATTCTGGTACATAGATTGCTTAAAACGCTTTAATTATCAACCCTACCTAAACTTTTAGGCTAAAGCGGTCGCGTATTAATAGTAAGAGCTTACGTGACGCTTCAATCGATTGAGATCTCTCGCAGTATGAAGTTAAGCCTGCCGTTTGCAGATAAATTGCCACGAATCCCTCAACGTGAAATGCCAGCTATTGGTGCTCCGGTGATGGTTTTGGCCACCCTAGCGATGGTGGTACTGCCGATTCCAGCATTTTTGCTGGATATGTTCTTCACCTTTAACATCGCGCTGTCGATGGTGGTGTTGTTAGTGACCGTTTACACACGTCGCCCTTTGGACTTCGCTGCTTTTCCAACGGTATTGCTGATCGCCACGTTGCTCCGCTTGGCTTTGAACGTTGCCTCGACTCGTGTCGTCTTACTGCATGGTCATGAAGGCGGTAATGCGGCAGGTAACGTAATTGAGGCGTTCGGTAACGTCGTTATTGGTGGTAACTACGCGGTCGGCCTAGTGGTTTTCCTCATCTTAATGATCATCAACTTTATGGTGGTGACCAAAGGTGCGGGTCGTATCTCTGAGGTAAGTGCTCGCTTTACGCTTGATGCGTTGCCGGGTAAGCAAATGGCGATTGATGCCGACTTGAATGCCGGATTGATAGACCAAGAGCAGGCAAGAGTTCGTCGTTTTGAAGTGACCAAAGAAGCGGATTTCTATGGCTCGATGGATGGTGCCTCGAAGTTCGTAAAAGGTGACGCGATTGCCGGTATTTTGATTCTGTTTATCAACATCGTCGGCGGTCTGTCGATCGGTATGGCGCAGTATGGATTGGGTTTCGGTGAAGCGATTGAAATCTATACCTTACTGACAATCGGTGATGGTTTGGTCGCACAAATCCCATCGCTATTGCTGTCGATTGCAGCGGCAATGATGGTGACGCGCCAAAACACCGATGAAGACATGGGGGAACAACTGGTCTTCCAGATGTTCGACAACCCAAAAGCGCTGATGATTACTGCGGCTATTCTTGGTGTGATGGGCATCGTACCGGGCATGCCACACTTTGCGTTTTTGAGCCTGGCAGTCGCGGCCGGTGCAGCGGCATATTTCATCGACAAACGGCAGAAGCAGAAAGCGAAAGAGCCCGCTTTACCAGCAACAGCAGACGAAGGTACAGAACCTTCCTCACAGCGCGAACTGTCTTGGGATGACGTCCAGCCAGTCGATATTATTGGCTTGGAAGTCGGTTATCGCTTAATCCCTTTGGTGGACAGAGACCAAGGTGGGGAACTGTTAGAGCGCGTAAAAGGCGTGCGTAAAAAGTTATCGCAAGATTTTGGGTTCCTAATTCCAGCGGTTCATATTCGTGACAATCTTGAGCTGACCCCAAACAGTTACCGAATTACATTGATGGGGGTTGCGGTGGGCGAAGCAGAGATTCGTCCGGATCAAGAGCTAGCGATTAACCCAGGTCAGGTGTATGGCATGATTGATGGTGAGCCAACCATTGACCCTGCTTTTGGACTGGAAGCCGTATGGATCCGAGAAGATCAGCGAGAGCACGCGCAGGCTCTGGGTTATACGGTTGTTGATTCATCAACGGTATTAGCGACGCACCTAAGCCAGCTATTGACCAACAACGCATCACAGCTAATTGGCCATGAAGAAGTAGAGAATTTATTAGAAATGTTGGGACGCAGCGCGCCTAAGTTGGTCGAGAACTTTGTTCCTGACCAATTACCATTAGGTGTGGTGGTGAAAGTCCTACAAAACTTGTTAAACGAGGCCATTCCAATCCGCGATATTCGCACGATTGTTCAAACTTTGGCTGAGTACTCAAGTAAGAGTCAAGAAGCTGACATATTGACGGCAGCAGTTCGAATTAGTCTTAAACGCCTAATTGTTCAAGAAATCAATGGTATAGAGCCTGAGCTACCAGTGATTACTTTGGTACCCGAACTGGAACAAATATTGCATCAAACTATGCAAGCATCAGGAGGCGAATCCGCGGGGATTGAACCGGGACTCGCTGAGCGATTGCAGTCTTCACTAAGCCAAGCGACACAGGAACAAGAACTGAAAGGCGAACCTGCCGTTCTGCTTACTTCCGGTGTATTACGCTCGACGTTGGCTAAATTTGTGAAGAACACAATACCTAATCTCCGGGTACTGTCTTACCAAGAAATCCCGGATGAAAAACAGATCAGAATTGTGCAAGCCGTGGGTAACTGATCTCACGCATCATTAATGGATTCATAGTTTGAAAATAAAGCGATTTTTTGCCAAAGACATGAGAACGGCGCTGCTCCAAGTGAAAGAGGAGTTAGGCGCGGAAGCGGTGATCATGTCAAACAAGAAAGTGGCTGGTGGAGTAGCGATTGTTGCGGCGATAGATAGTGAATCTAATCCGTCTCAAGCAAGCGCAGCGTCACAGCAAAATCGCGGTGCTTCTCAAACGAATCGCTATAACGAACATCGTCAAATGTCATCGTCTTCTGCTGATCGTTACCAAGATCGTCATTTAGATGAAGATAAAATTAGCCTGAACAGTAATAACAGTAACAATGAAAAAACAGGCTCAATGACGCAGCGATTCGCTAATATGCTTAAGCAATATAGCGGTGGTGCAGCAGATGCTGACGACCACGTAGCGGAAAATGAAGATTCGCTCTCTGCTTTGCTGCAACGCCAAAATAAGCATCGCGACGGCTACAACCAAGAAAAGCCAGCGCCATATCAACCAGATTCACCTTTGGCGAAGCTAATCGCACAGGACAATCGATTTGAACGTCCGACGCCCAAGCTGGACCCGACGCGCTATGACCGACGTCGCCCAAGTGATGAGCGTGACGAATCGGCCGATGAGCTAGAAAGCATGCGCGAAGAGATGACGTCAATTCGTCGTCTGTTGGAGCACCAAGTTTCTGGCCTGATGTGGCAAGAAGTAGAACGCCGTGAGCCGCTAAGAGCGATGCTGATTAAGCGCTTAGAGCGAATGGGCGTTTCTCCGGAGTTAGCAGACCAGATGGCCTGTTATATCCCGGAAGATACAAAGCCAGCGCGAGCGTGGAAAGCGTTATTGTCGCTGGTGGCGGATCAAATCAATATTCCTAAACAGGACATTTTAAAACGTGGTGGCGTAGTCGCATTGTTGGGTCCGACGGGGGTTGGGAAAACAACAACCGTAGCGAAACTCGCAGCACGCGCAGCCATGGAATACGGTGCCGACAATGTGGCCCTTGTGACAACAGATACATATCGCATAGGTGCACATGAGCAACTCTCAATTTACGGAAGAATTATGGGTTGTCCCGTAAGAGTTGCTAAAGATTCTAACGAGTTAGCCGATGTTATATATCAGCTAAGAAACAGAAGACTGATTTTGGTCGATACGGCAGGGATGGGGCAACGAGATGTGAGGCTTTCCGAGCAGCTCGACACTCTAATGCAAGAGAGCGGGGAAGTGATTCACAGCTACCTTGTTTTGCCGGCTACCGCACAACGTCGTGTTCTACAAGAAACGCTGGATCACTTCCGACGTATACCACTTTCGGGTTGTATTATGACGAAGCTTGATGAGTCATTAAGCCTAGGCGAATTCATCAGTGTAGTGATTCAAAACGCAATGCCAGTAGCTTACATCGCTAATGGTCAGCGCGTACCAGAAGACATTGTGATAGCGCAACCAAAATATATGCTTGCGAAAGCAAATGAACTGTTAGAGAAGTCGACAGAGAACGAACCTCACTTTTGGAACAGTGACAGTGAAGGACTCTAAGGCGGCGGACTACTATGACTGAGAATATGATACACGATCAAGCAAGCGGCCTCCGTCGCTTAACACAACCATCGTTGACCAAAGTGATTGCTGTTACTGGCGGCAAAGGTGGTGTGGGGAAATCAAACGTAACACTGGGTCTGGCGATTTGTATGGCTCGCCAAGGCAAGAAGGTGATGGTTCTCGACGCTGATTTAGGTCTGGCCAATGTGGACGTGATGCTCGGAATTCGTGCAAAACGTAATCTAGGACATGTCTTAGCGGGTGAATGTGAGCTAAAAGATGCGATTGTCGAAGGGCCTTATGGTATAAAGATAATTCCTGCAACTTCTGGCACACAGAGCATGACAGAGCTTTCTCACGCTCAGCATGCCGGACTCATCCGAGCATTTGGTAGTCTTGAAGACGAAATGGATGTCCTGCTGATTGATACCGCTGCTGGTATCTCTGACATGGTAATCAGTTTTTCGCGAGCAGCTCAAGATGTGGTTGTAGTTGTGTGTGATGAACCGACGTCAATCACAGATGCCTATGCATTAATCAAGCTGTTGAGTAAAGAACACCAAGTTCAACGCTTTAAAGTTGTAGCAAATATGGTCAGAAGCTACCGTGAAGGGCGAGAATTGTTTGCAAAGTTGACACTAGTCACAGAGCGATTCTTGAATGTTAGCCTTGAACTCGTAGCATGTATTCCATTAGATGATAAAGTACGACAGGCTGTAAAAAGACAAAAAATTGTCGTTGATGCGTTCCCACGCTCGCCTGCCGCTTTAGCTATCAGCTCACTAGCAAACAAAGCGTTGACGTGGCCACTACCGAAAACACCAAGTGGACACTTGGAATTTTTTGTGGAAAGGTTGCTAAATCGTACCGAATTCGCAGAGGACCCTTTTGGTGAATAAAGCGATAACCTATGACCAACATGGCAAATTTAATAGCCAGCAGGCGTTCATTGAACGTTATTCAGTGTTGGTTAAGCGCATTGCTCACCACCTACTAGGCCGTTTACCGCCGAGTGTTCAGGTAGAGGATTTAATTCAGGCCGGCATGATCGGTCTTATCGAAGCTCAGCAGAATTATGATGGTTCTAAAGGTGCGAGCTTTGAAACTTATGCAGGTATCCGTATTCGTGGCGCAATGTTAGATGACATGCGTAAAGGCGATTGGGTACCGCGTTCTGTTCATAAAAATAATCGAGAGATTAACCAAGCGATTGCGGAGCTGGAAGGCGAATTAAATCGAGATCCTACTGATTCTGAAGTAGCCACGCATCTCGGTATGACACTGGATCAATATCATAGTGCTCTTACCGATATCAACTGCTCAAAATTAGTCGGTATTGAAGATTTAGGCGTTTCTGATGATGTGATTTCACCGGCGGATGAAACCGATGACAGCAACCCATTCAAAGGGGTAGTTGATGAATCATTTCGAAAAGCACTGGTTGAATCAATAAAACAGCTTCCAGAGCGTGAAGCTTTGGTTCTTTCGCTTTATTATGATGAAGAACTCAATTTGAAAGAAATTGGCGATGTGTTAGGCGTAAGCGAATCTCGCGTAAGTCAAATACTGAGTCAAGCGATGCAACGTTTACGTACCAAGCTCAGTGCGTGGACACAAAATGACTAAAAACACTGATTTTACGATTCAGTGGAGGCAATTTTGAATAAAAACATGAAGATCCTTATTGTTGATGATTTCTCAACAATGCGCCGTATTGTTAAAAACCTGCTTCGTGACTTGGGTTTCAATAACACTCAAGAAGCGGACGATGGTTTAACCGCATTACCAATGCTGAAAAAAGGTGACTTCGATTTTGTTGTAACTGACTGGAACATGCCAGGTATGCAAGGCATCGATTTGCTTAAACACATCCGCGCGGATGCAGAACTTAAGCATCTGCCAGTTCTAATGATCACGGCTGAAGCGAAGCGTGAGCAGATCATTGAAGCTGCTCAAGCAGGTGTAAACGGCTACATTGTTAAGCCATTTACTGCTGCAACATTAAAAGAAAAATTAGATAAAATTTTCGAGCGTTTATAACTCTCTCTTTCTCTTTGTTATTCGAGTCATTCATACCAATTATTAAATACCTATTAAATGACTCGTTTAGCGTTTTCAAAGTGATAAGAAGAACTAAACGTAAAAGGGTCTATTCAGAATGATCTCACTAGAGCAGGCGAAGTCACTCGTTCAAATGCTAGAAAACGGGGAACAAGACCAAGCCAATATGCTTGTTGCCTCGATCTACGAAGGTGCCGATAACCCAATGCTGCAAGAAATTGGAGCGTTAACTCGAGACCTTCACGAATCACTCAAGCAGTTCAGTCTCGATCAGCGCATGACCGAAATTGCGAAAGACGAAATCCCTAACGCTAGGGATCGTCTCAATTATGTGATCGAGAAGACAGAGCTTGCAGCCAACAAAACAATGGATGCGGTCGACTGCTGCCTTCCTATCGCTGACAACCTGCATGATTGCCTTCTAAAAGTTCGTCCTCAATGGAATGAACTCATGCACGGGCGCATAGAATTAAGCGAATTTAAAGCACTGTGCCACCGAATCGACGGGCTATTAGTGCAAGTCGAAGGTGACAGCACTGAATTGCGCGGCCAGTTGACCGAAATTCTCATGGCGCAAGACTTCCAAGACCTAACTGGCCAAATCATTCGCCGCGTAATTACGTTGGTTAATGAAGTAGAAGGCCGCTTAGTGGAAATCCTAACCGTATTCTCTGGAAATAAACTTGAAGAACACATTCAAGTTTTGTCAGAACCGGCAGATAAAAAGAATACACAAACAAGCGAAGCCGAAGGCCCGATTCTTCATCCAGAACTGAGAGAAGATGCGGTTTCATCGCAGGACGAAGTCGATGACTTGTTGTCCAGTCTTGGATTTTAAAGGTAACGTATGAGCTACGATTTAGACGAAGATATTCTTCAGGACTTTCTCATTGAGGCTGGGGAAATTCTCGAGCTGCTTTCTGAGCAGTTGGTTGAATTGGAAAATAACCCAGAAGACAAAGACTTACTTAATGCTATTTTCCGCGGGTTTCATACCGTAAAAGGCGGTGCCGGCTTCCTTTCATTGGCAGAGCTAGTCGATACTTGTCATGGTGCGGAGAACGTGTTCGACGTTTTACGAAACGGTCAACGCACGGTAACGCAAAACTTAATGGATACGATGCTAAAAGCCTTGGATACGGTTAATACCCAGTTCCAGGCTGTTCAAGATCGTGAGCCGTTAGAAGCTGCGGACCCTGAGCTTCTTGAAGAACTTCATCGTCTATGCAAACCTGAGTCAGAAGATGAAGTAGCGGCAACCGTAGTTGAAGAACCAGTGGCTACTCCAGAGCCTATTATTCCCGAGCCTATCATCGAAGAACCTGCTGCGCCGTCAGCACCATCAAGTGTCGGCTCTGTTGATGAAATTACCCAAGACGAATTCGAAAAGCTATTGGATGAGCTTCATGGTAAAGGTTCAGCGCCAGGCAACTCAATGTCTGCGACACCTACAACGCCATCTGAACCGCCTCAATCGAGTGCACCATCAGTTGAAAGCGGTGATATCACTGATGATGAGTTTGAACGCTTACTCGATGAACTGCACGGTGTAGGAAAAAGCCCTTCTACGGCAGAGGCTGCTGCATCTGCATCCGTACCAGTAGAGCCACCTAAAGCGGCAGAGCCTTCCGCTCCAGTGGCATCTTCATCAAATCAAGACAGTGACTTAATGACGGACGAAGAGTTCGAAAAGTTACTCGATGAGCTACATGGTTCAGGTAAAGGCCCAACGCTAGAAGAATTGGACATGGCAACGAAGCCTGCTTCAGCAAACGTAGAGCAAAGCCCTGCGAAACCTGAGCCTGTTGCTAAGCCAGCACCTGTTCAAGCAGCGCCAGCACCAAAGCCAGAATCTAAACCAGTCGCGGTAAAAGAAGAAGCCAAAGCACCAGCGGTTAAAAAACCTCAGGCTGAAGCAACCGTTCGTGTTGATACCTCGACGCTTGATACCATCATGAACATGGTGGGTGAGCTCGTATTGGTGCGTAACCGTCTACTAAGCCTTGGTTTGAATAGCGACAACGAAGAGATGTCCAAAGCGGTCGCTAACCTTGATGTGGTAACTGCGGATCTACAAGGCGCGGTAATGAAAACGCGTATGCAGCCAATTAAGAAAGTGTTTGGCCGTTTCCCACGCGTTGTCCGTGACTTGGCTCGTAACCTAAATAAAGACATCGTGCTAGAAATGCGCGGTGAAGAAACCGATCTCGATAAAAACCTTGTAGAAGCATTGGCCGATCCGTTGATTCACTTGGTGCGTAACTCGGTTGATCACGGTATTGAAATGCCAGACGCACGCGCGAAGGCAGGCAAATCACGCACAGGTAAAGTGATTTTGTCAGCATCGCAAGAAGGGGACCATATTGAACTATCCATCGTAGATGATGGTGGCGGTATGGACCCGAACAAACTGCGTGGCATCGCGGTGAAGCGTGGCATGATGGATGAAGATGCGGCGGCACGTTTAACAGATAAAGAGTGCTTCAACCTTATCTTCGCACCTGGCTTCTCAAGTAAAGATAAAATTTCTGACATTTCTGGTCGTGGTGTGGGTATGGACGTGGTTAAGACGGCGATCAATACCTTAAACGGTTCAATCGATATCGATTCTGAGCTAGGCAAGGGCACTAAGATTACGATCAAAGTACCACTAACGTTAGCGATTTTACCGACTCTGATGGTTGGTGTTGGCGGTCATCCTTTTGCTCTACCACTGGCTTCGGTGAGTGAAATTTTCCACTTGGATCTTAGTCGTACAAACGTGGTAGATGGTCAGCTGACGATCATTGTGCGTGAGAAATCTATCCCACTATTTTACTTACAAAACTGGTTGGCATCCAAATCGCAAAACGTTCAAGAGCGTACTGGTCACGGTCACGTGGTGATTGTACAGATTGGTAACCAGCGCGTTGGTTTTGTTGTGGATACGCTTATTGGTCAAGAAGAAGTGGTTATTAAGCCACTCGATAATCTATTACAAGGCACTCCAGGTATGGCTGGTGCGACAATTACTAGCGATGGCCATATTGCATTAATTCTAGATGTGCCTGATTTACTTAAGCGATATGCTGCGGCTTCACGCCTTTAAGCAAAGCTGACGTTATTAAAAGGAATAAGATGGCGATTAAAGTACTAGTCGTTGATGATTCGAGTTTTTTCCGACGTCGCGTGAGCGAAATCATCAACTCAGAATCGCGCCTAGAAGTGATTGACGTTGCGGTAAATGGTAGAGAGGCGGTTGAGAAAGCCAAATCTCTCAAACCTGACGTCATCACGATGGATATTGAAATGCCAGTGATGGATGGCATTACAGCTGTACGTGAAATAATGGCCGCTGCTCCAACGCCAATTCTAATGTTTTCGTCCCTGACCCACGACGGGGCGAAAGCTACGCTTGATGCGCTAGATGCGGGCGCATTGGACTTCTTACCGAAAAAGTTTGAGGACATTGCGCGTAACCGTGAAGAAGCGGTGTCATTACTTCAACAGCGTGTGATTCAGATTGCCTCGAAGCGCGCTTTCATGCGTCGACCTATCGCTCGCCCAACAGCGAGTACCAGCACGACTACTCGATCATTAGGTTCAAGAACGGCTTCACCTGTGACTCCAACACCAACTCGACCTGCTGCGACAAAGTACCGTGCTTCTGGTAAGAAGTATCAACTGACGGCAATTGGCACATCAACAGGTGGCCCCGTTGCTCTACAAAAAATTCTGACGCGCTTGCCGATGAACTATCCGCATCCGATTGTATTGATTCAACACATGCCAGCAACGTTTACTGCTGCGTTTGCCAGTCGTTTGAACACCTTGTGTAAGATTCAAGTGAAAGAAGCACAAGATGGCGATGTGTTACAGCCCGGTGTGGCATACCTTGCACCAGGTGGGAAACAAATGATGGTAGATGGACGAGCGGGCGCTGCTCGTCTTCGCATTATTGATGGCGGTGATCGCATGAACTACAAACCATGTGTGGATGTGACTTTTGGTTCTGCCGCAAAAGTATATGGCGACAAAGTGCTCTCTTTAGTGTTGACAGGCATGGGTGCAGACGGTCGTGAGGGCGCTCGCATGTTGAAGTCTTCAGGCTCAACAATTTGGGCACAAGATGAAGAAAGTTGTGTTGTTTATGGCATGCCCCAAGCGGTTGCTAAAGCAGGCATTTCTTCAGAAGATTTACCGCTTGACCGCATTGCTGAACGCATGTTGGTGGAAGTTGGCCTAGCTTAGGATTCATCATGATTGTTTGGAGTGTAGCTAACCAGAAAGGAGGCGTGGGTAAAACCACCTCAACAGTGACATTGGCGGGCTTATTGAGCCAGAAAGGCCATCGAGTATTGATGGTTGATACTGATCCTCACGCCTCACTGACTACTTATCTCGGTTATGATCCTGATGCAGTAACTTCGAGCCTATTTGATTTATTCCAGTTGAAGACGTTTTCTCGTGAGACGGTTAAGCCGTTGATTTTAGAAACAGAGCTGGAAGGAATGGATATCATTCCCGCGCATATGTCCCTTGCCACGCTTGATCGCGTAATGGGTAATCGCAGTGGTATGGGATTAATCTTAAAACGGGCGCTGCAAACTGTCTCACAAGACTATGACTATGTGTTGATTGATTGTCCGCCAATCCTTGGCGTGATGATGGTGAACGCGTTGGCAGCCAGTGACCGAATTTTGATTCCTGTTCAAACAGAGTTTTTGGCGATGAAAGGTCTAGAGCGCATGATGCGTACGCTAACCATTATGCAAAAATCTCGCCCGGGCGGTTTCAAAGTGACTATCGTCCCAACCATGTACGATAAGCGCACGAAAGCGTCATTGCAGACATTGATGCAACTGAAAAAAGATTACCCAAATCAAGTGTGGACCTCAGCGGTGCCTATTGATACCAAGTTCCGCGATGCCAGTTTAAAGCACTTGCCAGCTTCGCATTTTGCATCTGGTAGCCGTGGTGTGTTTGCCTATAAACAGCTACTGATTTACCTGGAGAGGTTGGCGTTCGATGAGCAGTAATGATGTGCTGTCCAGTGAACAAGCACTTGATGACTACTTTAATGCATTACTGGATGATGAAACTGAAATAACGACTCTTGAGGAAGACCTTGACCTGTTGGCTCAAGAGGTATCATCTGCAGAG